>CALXWF010000106.1 GCA_944392285.1 uncultured Alphaproteobacteria bacterium
ATGAATTTCTCCTAGCCGTTTCTTAAAAAATCCATATACGCCAGCATTAAATATCTTCTTACGGTATTTTGTCACTATCACTATATGATAATGGCAGTGATACACGCAATTACTCTGTTTTCTATACATTACCTGTTCCATATCTCCTTTATAGCGCGAAGATATGGGTATGTCTACATCTACCTGCTTACGCAGGTAGTGTTACGTTCGAATCATAAAAAATCGCCCCCTGACACGGTTGTGTTCAGGGGGTTTTTGTTTTTAAGGTAATAACATCTGGGCGAATTCACACAGGCTCTCACTGCCGTATTTTTCCAAATAAAGCGCCAAGCGTTTGTCTTTGGCCTTGACCAAAGCTATTTGCGCTTCATGGTTAGTCAATCTATTATATTTGATAAATATCTGGAATTTTTTGATGTATCCGGTATCTACCAAATGTTTTTGATTGGTGTTAGAAAGCCCAAGATATTGGCACTGTGCCTCAAAAGCCTCTAAGTCATTGCCGTCTATCAGCTCACGCTCGTGACTCTTGAAATTGGCACTGCGGGTTTTTATCCGCTTATACATCTTGTGTTCCGGATGCCTTTGTATGGCGGCATGCACAGCTTCATAATCCGGATATTCCTGCACCATAAACAAAAACAAGTCAAAATTATCACCACAAACCAAAGCATCCAAAGCTTCTGTGCTAACCCCGTTCTTTAGGATATATGCCAAAGCCGCAGGATGATTGTGTTTCATAAGGGCAATTTCAACTTCTTTTGAGAGTTTGTCCGGATAGAGGGTTAACATATCATTGTTTTCCGGCTCTATTAGAAAAAGCTGCTCATTTTCTGTCAGATTATTAAACTCTAACCATGAGGTGAACAAGTCTTTTCTCTTTAAGACGATAATTGCCTTAACTTCTTCGTTTGAAAGCGGGTAAATCTGATTTAAATTTTCCGCCGTGTAGTCTTTTAATAATTCTACGAGTTTTTCTTTCATAGCTAATTGATTTTTGATTCGACAATAAATAAAAAATAATAAAAAACATGGGGTTGAGAATATCCTTACTTGACAAAAAGTCAACAAAAAAAATCCGCCAAGCAAACTTGACGGATTTTAAGTGTTTTTGACTGCTACCAAGGATAGCCGTCTATGCAGCGCGACGGATTTTGCTGACAAATTTCATCCGTATTGCGCAAGTCATGAAGTTTTTCACGTTTGGGGGCAAACTTACCGACCTCACACCCCCATAACATTAACAAAGATAAAAGCAGCAAATATTTTTTCATTTCTTTTTCCTTAAAACACCGAATAAATTGCAACAGAGACAAAAAACAACGTAAACACCTTGGCAAAAAAGGCAAGTATCGGGCTTTTTTTATAGGCTGCCGCGGCTTTCCACACACTTTTGAGCAAGATAATGCAAAAGCTTATGAATAATATCAGGCTGGCCAGATAGCACAAAGTCCACAGAAGCGCCGCGCCATTGGGATTTATGGGTGAAAAATGATGCATATAATATCGAACAATGCTTACCCCCATGGTTTGTGCAGCAAGCAACCGCCCAAAGATGCGAATCGCTGCCATAAAAATCAGCAATCCCAAAATGCCAAACTTCCAAAATGTGTCTTTGAGAGAAGCCTCTCCGCTCATAAATTCTTTTAACATTTGCTTTCACCAAAACTTAAAAAACTTTTCTATTTGGAATAATGAACGTTGTTTTGTTTTTTCGCAAGTATAATTTCAAACTTGTTCGCCTTTTAAGAGTTGTGTGCTATTTGATGTTGGGGATTGCATTGCCATGCTTTATGCGCTAGATTTCGCAGTATTAATGTAACTTTTTTGAGGATGAAAAATGAAAAAATTATCGGTTATCGGCTGCGGCCGCTGGGGAACTTTTTTGGGCTGGTATGCCGCAAATTATTGCGTTGATGCGGTGTCGCTGTATGACCTTAAAACTTCACCTAATTTTATTGAGCTGCGCGATACGCGCAAAAACGATTATCTTTCCCTTTCCGATAATATGGAAGTGACAGATAGTTTGGAACGCATCCTTGAAAATGATGATATTATTATTTCTATCGGCGCACAACATTTTCGCGGTTTGTGCAAAGAGTTAAACAATTATAACTTAAACGGCAAGCGCTTTCTGCTCGCCATGAAAGGCTTGGAAGAGCCTTCGGCTAAAATTTTGCACGATGTTATGAAAGAAGAAATTAAACAAGATATTTTCGTGGCTACACTTTCCGGCCCCGGACATGTGCAAGATTATATGAAAAAAGTGCCGTCTTGTGCGGTTATTGACTGCTATTCTCCCGAAGTACAAGATTATTGGATTAAACTGCTGCAAAGCGAGCTTATTCGTTTTTATTACGGGGCGGACCTTATCGGCAACCAAATCGGCGCTGCCATGAAAAATGTTATCGGCATTGCCGCCGGTATTTTGGACGGCTTAGAGTGGTATGGCCTGAAAGGCGCTTTGATGGCCAGAGCTCCGATTGAGGTCGGCCGCTTTATTAAGTTTTTCGGCGGTAATCCTCATTCTGCCTATGGCTTGGCTCATCTGGGCGATTATGAGGCGACACTCTTCTCAAAATATAGCCATAATCGCACATTCGGTGAGAAATTTGCCCGCGGCGAAAAGTTTGATAAGCTCGCCGAAGGGGTGGCTACCCTTAAGGCCGTGAAAATCATTGCCGACGAAAAAGGTATTGATATGCCCATCTCTCAGGCCTTGTATCGCGTTATTTATGAAAATGCCGATATTAAACAAACCATTCGCTCAATGTTTGAACGTGATTTGAAAAAAGAATTTGAATATATTTCTTAATCATCATCGTTCTTTATAAAATAAAAGCCCCGTTTGGGGCTTTTATTTTATTCTTGAACGGAGATTAATAGAAATTCCATTCAATAACACAGCCCTGTTCCGCACAGTTGCAAGGACCGTTGACAACACCGTTTACCTTATAATTGATAAACCCTTTGCCTTCAAAATCAAAACCTGTGATTTTCTTACAAGCGGCGGTCGGTACTCTGTTATAACGGATAAAGAAGCTGTCGCCGTCAGCATAGATATCAACGTTTCCGCCAAAAGGATTTATTATCCAGGCATCTTCAGGATTGGGATACATATCTGCCGGAACAATTTCCAACATTTTGGCAGTCTTATTGTTTAACCCGACATAACTTTTTTGCTTAGAAAAGGCAGCACGGGTATTCATAACCATCATTGCCACTTCATCAACGGTTTTATTGGCTTTATAAGTCGTAACACTTGAACTATATGCCGAAATAATAGCGACAGATAAAATCGGAAAAACGATTATCATAACCCAGCCGAAAATAAGATATTTGCGGCTTAACCCCTCATATTCCGGCGCCTCGGTAACTTCGCCAAAACGATTGCCTTCATTGACGGCTTTTTTGCTGAACAAATATAATATGTAAATGAAAGTTGCATATAAAGCTACAAGAAACAAAATTGTATAGACAACAGCATAAAATCCGCCCGTTGCGGGAGCACCTGCAGCATAGTTAGCAGCCGCTCTTACAGCGGCAATAACGGCAAAAAGCAAGCAAACGGCTAAAGGAATAGCTAAATACCAGCCGCTTTTGTTAATGTCATGCAGTCTTCTTACGCCTAAAGCCAAAGACGGAATAATGATAAAGACGCCATAAATCGTGCTTAAAATGCTAAAAGTTTCATTTATAAAAGAAAGAACAAAAAAGGCCAAATAGACCATAAAGTTCATAAAATAAAACGCCCAATAATCATAGCGGCTGGCGCGACCCGAAAAAGAAAAATATTTGCGGAAAAATTCCTTATAAACACTCAAAGGTGTTTTGTCGGCAAATGAAGGTTCTGTTGTCATATCATGTATCCTTTTAATAGAAGAGATAAAATTTTACGACTCTATTATTAGCATAAGCTTATAAAATTTCAATAGTCCCCCTGACTTATTGCCCGAAAATTTGATAATTAGAGTTGAATAATCCTACTATTATTTTTGACTCTTGTATTTCCGGCATATATTATAAGTTTAATTTTAATTAATTTTACAAGAGGTTGTAATGGCGGGTAAAAATAACGCAAACATTGGTTTTGAAAAGCAAATTTGGGATGCGGCTTGTGAGCTTTGGGGACATATTCCGGCAGCAGATTACCGCAAAGTAATCGTCGGGCTGATTTTTTTGCGCTATATTTCTTTTGCTTTTGAAAAGCGTTATCAAGAATTGGTGGCTGAAGGCGATGGTTTTGAAAATGACAAAGATGCATAC
>CALXWF010000107.1 GCA_944392285.1 uncultured Alphaproteobacteria bacterium
CAAACCTTACGGTTTGACCACGCTCGTTGGCGTGGAGCGGTGTTGTTCCAACACCTTGGCATTCAGCCCCGAGTAAACTCGGGGTTTTCTGTAAGGCAACTAATAAAAATAAGAGCCCTCTTTTGAGGGCTTTTATTTTATGATACAAAAAAAATCCCTGCACGCGGCAGGGATTTTGTTTAGGCTTTTAATATCAGCTTACCATTTTCAATCTTAGCCGTGCCACCGACCGGAATAGTCAACAAAGGTGTGCTATGCCCAAAATCGACATTGGCCAAAATCGGCAAATTTTTAAGCTCTTGCTTATTATTCAAGATAAACTCAAGCTCTTCACGGCTGACTTTAGACCCTTTTTGAAAACGTCCGATAACCAAACCTTTAACATTTACAAAATCAGGCTGATACAAAAGCGCTTGCAACTGACGTTCAAATTCCAGCAAATTAGAGCCTTCGGTATCTTCCACAAACAAGATTGTGTCTTTTTCAAAAGCCGGACGATACTTTGTCCCGAGCAACAAAACAAAGGTGCTGAGGTTTCCGCCGACAATTTTGCCTTCGGCCGTTCCGTTATGCAGATTCCAATAACCTTCATTTTTAATAAATTCGCGTTTTTCTTGATCCAAGAACCACAAATCATCGCTCCACTCGGCAGAAGGTTCAACCGCGTTTTCACCATCACCCAGAAGCATTTTCTTCATATTTTCCAAAGTATAATCACAGCCTTTTAACATACCGAGCGAACTAAAATGCGGGCCGGAATAAGTCTCTAAACCGGTCATGGCATAAATAGCATTCAACAAAGCCGTAATATCTGAAAACCCGCAAAAAATCTTCGGGTTTGCCTTAATCAAATCATAATCCAAATACGGCAAAAGCTGGTTAGAATTTGTGCCGCCGATAATGGTAAAAATGGCCTTGACGTTTTTGTCACGAAAAGCCTCATGAATATCAGAAACCCTGTCGGCAATCGGAGAAGAACCGGTCATATCCCAGTTTTCGTCGGTTGTATTTTTACCAAATGTTACTTTCAGCCCCATATCGGCAAAACGTTTTGCAGCAATTTCTCTTGCATCTTGACCAATGATTTTAAGTCCTCTGGCCGGAGCAATCACTCTGATTTCATCACCCTTAACCAACTTTGCCGGAATAATTTTTTGCATCATTAAATCTCCTTTTGATAGTTTTGCATTTACTATAATGCAAAAAAATTCTTTTGCTAAGAAATTTTTGTTGCAAAAATCAAAAGCCATATTAATATAAGAACAAAACAAGAACATTTTAGAGGAAAATCATGTCTTTCGGCTCACCCGCAGTTGATTATATTGAAGAAAATCTTGACCTTAACCGCTTTTTGATACGCCACTCCGTTGCCACCTATTTTATGAAGATGAGCGGAGATGCCATGCAAAAAGCCGGCATTTTTTCCGGCGATATTTTAGTCGTTGACCGCGCCCTTTCTCCCAAGACCGATTCGATTATCATCGCCGAGCTTAATAATGAGCTTCTCATTCGCCGTCTGAAATATTACAAAGGCCAAACTTGGCTCAAAGCCGAGAATGACTATCTGCCGCCCCAAAGAATAACCAATGCGGATAACTTCAGCATTTGGGGCGTCGTAACCTCAGTTGTCCGTAAGCTGAATTAATCATGTTTATGCTGGTTGACTGTGATAATTTTTTTGTATCTTGCGAGCGCATTTTTCAACCTTTTTTGAAAAATCGCCCGGTCGTTGTGCTGTCAAACAATGACGGCTGCGTCGTCGCCCGCTCTTATGAGGCTAAAGCGCTCAATATTCCAATGTGTTGTCCTTTTTTTAAGATAGAAAAATTATTCAAATCACAAAACGGCATCGCCCTTTCTTCCAATTATGAGCTTTATGCTGACATTTCCAAACGTGTCATGTCATTTTTGCAATATCATTTTCAACATATTGAGGTTTATTCGATAGACGAGGCCTTCATCCGCTTACCGGACAACCAAAATTTTGCAGAAACGGCGGCTTTTGTTCGCAACGAAATCTTACGTCAAATCGGCATTTCGGTTTCCATCGGCATAGCCAAAAGCAAAACACTTGCAAAGATTGCCGGTACCATGGCCAAAAGAAAACCCGCCGACAAATGGCAGATTTTAACCGATTCTGCCGCCATTGACCACAGGCTTTCGGAGCTTAAAGCCATAGATGTTTGGGGCGTTGGCAAACGTTGTGCCGACAGGCTTAATTTTTTGGGTATCTTTACGGCATTAGAGCTGAAAAACGCCCCCTTAAAGATGCTGCGCGGCAATTTCGGCCTGCCGATGGAAAAGACAGCCTTAGAGCTCAACGGCACCCCTTGCCTTACATTAGAACATGACGAAGCGCAGCAAACCATCATCACCTCTCGCAGCTTTGAATATGAAATCAAAGACCTTGAAAGGCTCAAACAAATCATTGCCGAGTTTACCGACCAAGCCTGCCTGCGACTGCGCCAACAAAATGCTTCGGCAGGCGGAATTATTACCATGCTTCAAACCAACCGTTTTCATCATGACGCCCCACAATATAACAACCAAATTTTAATAAATCTGCCCCACCCTTCAAACTACACGGCTGCTTTTATTACGGCTGCCCACAAAGGGCTGGAACAAATCTTTCGACCGCAATATGCCTATAAACGCGCCGGCATAATGTTGGTAGACATCAACAACCGCAACAATTTGCCGAATTTTTTTGATTCTCCAGACACGGTTGAAAAAGAACAAAAACTCATGTCGGCAGTAGACGAGCTGAATCGCAAACTCGGCAAAAAAACATTGTTTTTTGCCGCTCAGGCCGCCGGTGTCAAACATTACATCAAAAGACAATTCCGCTCCCAAAGCTTTACCACTTCTTGGGATGATTTACCTTTGGTAAAATAAACTCCCACTGGCTCCCCCGGCTCAAAGGCTCCACACCCCTAACGACAGATAGTGTTGCGTCCGAACCATAAAAAAAGCTGCCGATTGGCAGCTTTTTGAATTTTAGGCATCTTGTTGTTCAAACATATCTTTACCCACACCGCACAAGGGGCAAACATAATCATCGGGCAATTCCTCAAAAGGAACCTCACCGTCATAAACATAACCGCAAACCGTGCAAACCCATTTTTTCTTTGTCTCAGCCATTTTTATATCCTTTCCTGAAGCTTGAGTGTTTTTCTTAAATTCTTCAAAACTTTTCATCACATCTGTTTTAAAAGAGCTGCGATAATCAAAATACGTCAAAGGCTCTCCGCCCGTGGTTTTGGAACACCCCGTAACCTCGGCGGTAAACAACGTATTACTATCATATATAATCTTTTGCAAAACTTTGCAATGAAGTTCGGCAATATTTTCAGATAAAAAAGGCAAGCCGTTACATAATTTATAATCAACATTATTCCATTTATCGACAGTCCGACTGCTCTGAAAACCAAAATTTGCCACCACAAAAGGATCAACCGTCTTCCCCATAACCGAAAGTGAAAACGCGCCGCTTTGTTCAATACATTCTTTGGTATAACTGTTATTATTGCAAGACAATGCAATTACCAAAGGTTTATTGGCCACTTGCATCACGGCATCAACCGTGCTGCCGACCAAACGCCCCTTGGCATCAACGGCGCCCAAAATATATAAACCGTGGGTCAGACTATAAAGTGCATCTGCATCTATTGGCATGACATATCTCCTAAAATTTTATCCGACTTAATAATGCGGCGGCGGTGTTTCCTCGCTCAAAGGTTTCACCTCGCTGGCCTGCAAGTTTTCAAGCAAATAACGATTTTGCTTCATCAAGAGCTCCAAACGGCGTCCTTGCTCAATCACCACCGCATTTAACTCTTCCAACATTTTTTCTTGAGAGGCCAAAGCTGTTTCAATATCAATAAATCTTGCCTCATAATCTTCCGTCATTTTAAGCCTCCCAGCTTTTAGAAAATTCTTCGTTTTTAAACAATGATGCCAACCCCGTAATCTGTTTTAAGCGGAGCAATTCATCGGCCGACATACCGATATTACGGCAAATCCAAGCATCACTTTTTCCCATTTCCGAAAGCTCGGCAATAATATTGCTCATCAAATCCAAACTATGGCTGCCGCGCGCACGGTTATGCCGAATGGTAGAAGCCATTCTTTCTCCCAGTTCTTTATTAATAACCACCACCGGCATCCGTCCTTTCTCACGCTTAAAAATTCGCTCACTGGTTTTCATCACCGTATAACGATGAAAACCATCCACTACGATATATTCATCATTATCTTTATCATAATAGCACACTATCGGCTGCGTATATCCGTCTTCCCAAATAGAAAGCTCCAACAATTTCATCTCCGGAGGCGCCACTTTGTTGGGATTATAATCATTTGCCTTAATTTTTTCAAGCGGAACACTCAGAACATTATAAACCGGACTTTTAAAACTTTCCATGCCGAAGCTCCTACAAATTTTTATATTTTTCCATTAGCTTTCGCTGATATTGTAACTGTTTTTGTGTTTGTGTAAATCCCATATATTTACACAGGTGATCATTTTTCAAAATACAAATTGCCATTCTCTTCCAAGACGGAATATCAATGGTTGATTTTATATCATCTGTGTCATCGGGGGTTCCCAAAAAACGAATTTGCTCTTTTCCGGGGCTATATTTACTCGGACCGTTATGTTTTATATTATAATGGCAAGCCTCCAACTCTTTGAGCCCCTCCTCACACACGACACCGCCGCGCCGCCACCAAAATTTGATGGAAGTCTTAAATTTTTTAATATAATTATCACGAATATCCTGAGGCAAAGTTGCCAACAAAAATTTAACATAACTGCGCCAGGTATGCCCTTTAGGAAGCGTAATTTTTCTAACTCCCAAAGCACGTGTTGACCCATAAAGCGCCGCAAAATTAGCCCCTTGCACGCGTCCGACCACTTTTGCCCAAGTATCAGGTTCCAACACCCGATAAAGATTCAAACTTTCTTTGGCGCTTTCATGATACGGACTTGCCACCCGCATCTGATTAATGGATAAACCGGCTTTATAATACAAATCATAAATCCGATTATAATCAAAATTTCTTTTTCCGTTGGCAATCCACACATCTTTAGTAGTCCAATCATAAAGCGGATAAGCATTATATAAATTATCATCAATTTTGGTTGTCCACTTATGACCTTGCAAAATATCTTTGCGCGCATTGGCATAAGCCCGATACCTGTTCAAAGATTCATCTGCTCTCAACCCAAGCAAACAAATCGTATTGCCTTTATGCTCTCTGGCATACCAACGCCCAAAGGCCTCATAAAGTTCTTCTTGAGGCATTTTAAGTTTGTAAAAATCAAACGGATTATTTTGCAAATTAATCACATAAGGCATTTTCGGCATCGGTCTGACCCAAGCCTCTTTCATTTCCTCATCCCACGGATACCAATACATCTGAAAATTGCTCACCGCGCAACGAGACCCCATCGGCAAACACACCCAATAAGGCTCAATATCCTTCAAATTATTCTCAAACATGCGGGCCACATAGTCAGATGTCAACTGATATTGCGCCTCAAAATCTTGATGAAACACGCCTATTTTACGTTTGATTTTATGGCGCCGTTTATAATCCAACACCAAATTCAGCAACAAACCGCTGTCCTTACCGCCCGAAAAAGAAACATAGATATTTTCAAAATTATCAAAAATAAATTCTAGTCTTTCTTGCAGGGCTTCATAAACATTTTTATCCAAATATTTTTTCATAATTGAGCTACTTTATTTTTATGTATCATTTTGCTCACTTGTGCGAGCAAGCCTCTCTTTTCCTTTTGCTTTTCTCTGATTAAGTTATCCAATCCGGTATTTAACCAAAAATTATGCACGTTTACTTCAAGCAGTTTTTCATCGGCAACAACCTCTCCCAAACTTTGCAATTTTTTCTTATAATCAAAAGTTTGCGTATAAAACACCACATGATTGCATTTTTCCAAGCACATTCCCATAAAACTGACACCATAAGTACAAACCATAAAATCCGCCTGCGTTAAAAATCTTTTGATAATCTTTTTTTTATCTGCTTTTGCC
>CALXWF010000108.1 GCA_944392285.1 uncultured Alphaproteobacteria bacterium
AGAGTGGCTCATGCAGAGGACTGCAAATCCTTGTACATCGGTTCAATTCCGGTACCGGCCTCCAGAAATTATTCCGGCTTAGCTCAGCGGTAGAGCAATCGGCTGTTAACCGATTGGTCGCCTGTTCGAATCAGGCAGCCGGAGCCATAAAGAAACCTCCCTATTGTGGGAGGTTTTTTTATGGCTTTTGCTATCTGATTGAGCGGCGGCCAACGGGAGCCTGTTTGAAGCAGGCTCGAGGATAAAAAACACCGTTGCTCCGGTGTTTTTTACCGCAAGAGGCGCAGTTTTGTTAGCGAGCAAGCAAAGCGTAAGCAAGCGAAGCGAGACTTACAAAACAAGTGACCGACGCGCAGTTAGTGAGCTTATGCGAACTTACTAAGCTAGAGCCGGAGCCATAAAGAAACCTCCCCATTGTGGGAGGTTTTTTTTATGGCTTTTGCTATCTGTTTGAGCGGCGACCATTTCTACCCAGACCATTTCTACACATCTATTAAACAAAAAACACCTTTTACAAGTCCATCTCCCAAACAAACAATGTGAAACTATTGACAGCTGTTCACTTGTCATGTACATTTTGCAAAAGTAAACAAATACACTAAGAAATGATTGATAAAAATTTTTTAAGCACATACTCTCATCAAATAAATTTTGCCTTTAATCTGGGTAAGATTCATCTTCTTCAGCCCAAAGGACTTCTCCATGAAATGTAATCCGAAAATTAGTCAGGACATAAATAATTTTATGCAAGACGCCAACCTTTCAAAACTCTATTTATTTGGCGGAGCTGTACTTGATCCGCTTTGGAATCCACAAGCCAAAATCAACGACTACGACGTCTGCGTAAAAGATGAAGAAGATTTCTATTCCGGAATTATCGCGCTCAAAGATAAAGGATATTCAGTTGCTGATGTTGTCAAAACGCATAACATTTATGCCGTTATCAAAAATGCCGAGGGAATGCAATTTGATTTCTCTTGTATGGATCCTGAAGATAACGGCATTCTGAGTATAGAAAAAATTTATGCAGAATTTCCTACCAATCAAATTATTGATAAATACGACTCGCTTGGCGCCTGTCAAAGGCAAGAAATTCGTATAGCGGCGAACCCTAAAAAAGAAGGTGCATATAATGTGCTAAGAAGATTTTTGGCTGTAGCACAAAAATATCATTTTCCAATCAACAAAGGAAGCCACAACCAAGAAACGATAGACCGGATTAAAGCAGAATTTAAAGCGCAAACCGTTGCCGTCAAACAAGACAAAGTGCGATGTCTTGATCGCCTGGTTAAAATCCTTGCCAAAGAGCAAAACAAAAAACAACTATTAACGGACTTTGCCGAACAAGAACTTTTGAAAGATGCTTTTCCAAACTTTCACAACCTGTTTTGTGAAGAAAAATTTCGCAACGCCCAAGAATTACAAATAATATCTGATCCCGGAAAATTACTTGACTTTATTATCCACTACCACAAAAACGGCGATTTTCGCAAAGACGAATTAGTAAACTCAGCATTAATTTTACTTTATCGAGAAAAAGCCAGAGCAAATCCGTCCATACTCAAAACTATACATAATTCATTACAAGAAAAAACTTCTGCTAACCGCATTGAAAAAGAAATTTTGGCTCCATTATTGCAATATGCCCAAAAGAAAGGAAGATAAATGAAAATCACGATTCTCGGCTCAGGTTCGGCATATGGTTGCCCCAACTGCTTTAATGATTGGGGAAATATCAAAAACATCACCAACCCCAAGAACCACCGCACGCGTGCTTGCACTTTTGTTGAAATTGAAGAGAACAAATTTTTAATAGATTTGACGCCTGACTTCCGAGAGCAAATCAACAAAAACAACATCTCCGACTTAGACGCTATCTTTTTGACCCATGGTCATTATGATCACATTGCCGCCGTTAGCGAACTTTGGCGCGCCGCACATATATTAAAAAAACAATTACATGTTTTTTGTTCGCAAGAAACTTTTGCTGAGGTCAAGACCTGCTTTCCCTATTTTTTCAAGCCCAATCATGAAAGCGGAAGCGACAAAATCATTTGGAATGTTTTGCAAGATAATCAGGATTTTGAGTTTGCCGGAATCAAATGGCAAACTTTTCAAAACAAACACGGGCACATGAGCTCCACTGCTTTCCGTCATAAAAATCTTGCCATTGTTATGGACCTTGAAGACCTAAGCGACATCGGCAAACAAAAACTCAAAAATCTGGATTTATTAATAATGGAATGCAACAACGGCCAAGACGACAAAGCCTACAACGGCCACAACAATTTAAGCAATATTCTGAACTGGACAACAGAGCTGAAACCAAAGAAAACGCTGCTGACCCACCTATCAACCCGTGTAGACTATGATGAACTGACCAAAATTCTGCCTCAAGATATGAAACTGGCCTACGACGGAATGAAAATTGAAATATAAAAAGCATTAATTTTCATATAGATATCCCCCAGTAAACTGGGGGTTCTATAGTAGTTACAAACCTAACGGTTTGACCACGCTCGTTGGCGTGGAACGGTATCTAACGATACCTTGGCATTCAGCCCCGAGTAAACTCGGGGTT
>CALXWF010000109.1 GCA_944392285.1 uncultured Alphaproteobacteria bacterium
CGGAGATTTGTTTATTGCGCTCAAAGGCGAAAAGTTTGACGGGCATGACTATGTGGCACAAGTCTTGGAAAAAGGCGCGGCTTTGGTTATGGTGGAACGTCTTTCAGACCAGATCCCGGTTCATCGGCAAATCGTGGTTAAAGATTGCTTGGAGGCTTATGGGCGAATCGGAGCTTATAATCGCTCTTTGTTTAAGGGAAAAGTTATCGGTTTGACCGGAAGCGCCGGTAAGACCACAACCAAAGAAGAGTTGAAGTTTATTTTAAGCGGGTTTGGCAAAGTTTATGCCACGAGCGGTAATTTTAATAATTTTGTCGGCGTGCCGAAAACTTTGTGCGATTTGGACATGAGTGCCGATTATGCCGTTATTGAAATGGGGATGAGCGCCAAAGGAGAAATTGAGCGTTTGGTGTCTTATGTGCGCCCCGATATTGCTTTGGTGACAAATGTTTATCCGATGCATATTGAATTTTTTCCGAATTTTGAGGCGATTGCCGAGGCTAAAGCCGAAATTTTTACCGGTCTTAAAAAAGGCGGAACAGCCGTTATTAATGCCGATACCAATTTTGCCGATGTCTTAGAAAAAAGAGCGGCAGAGCAGGGCGCAAAGATTGTAAAATTTGGCCGCTTTAATCAGGGAGAATATCAATTTTCTACCGCGGCAGAAGGTGACCATCATCTGTATAATGCTTGGGCGACTTTGGCGGTGGTCAAAGAACTTGGGTTAGATGTTGCAAAAGCACAAAGCGAGATTAAAAATTTTGCGGCTCTTGACGGGCGCGGTAAGCAACATTTGCTCCACTTGCCGCAAGGTGGAAGCTATACTTTGGTTGATGACAGCTATTCCGGACAACCCGAGGCGATGAAGTTGGCTTTGCAGTCTTTGAGCAAGATGAAAACCAACGGGCGTAAGATTGCGGTTATCGGCAAAATGGCCGAGCTTGGCGATACATCGGTTGCGCAACATAAAGATGTCGGTAAGGTTGCCGCGGCTTGCGGGTTGGATGTGGTGGTTGGGGTTTGTCCCGAGACTAAAGATGTCTTGGCCGAGCTGCCGCCCGCCGTTGAACGTTTCTATTTTGAAAATAAAGAAGGTTTGGATGAATTTTTGTTAAATAAGTTATTGCAAAATAATGATATTGTCCTTATAAAGGGGGCAAGATATTCTTCAAAACTATATCAGGTTGCCGAAAGCCTGATTAACAGAGGGTAAAACATGAAATGTCCGTTTTGCGGCTGTGAGGAAACTCAGGTCAAAGATTCTCGCGATGCCGATGATAATACGGCTATTCGCCGTCGGCGTGAGTGTCCCGAATGCGGCTCGCGCTTTACGACTTTTGAACGTGTCCAATTAAGGGAATTGACCGTAGTTAAGAAAAACGGTGAAAAAACGCCTTTTGACAGAGATAAACTCGCACGTTCCATTGAGCTGGCTGTGCGCAAGCGTCCGGTTAGCCCCGAAAGAGTTGAAAAAGTGGTGAACTCCATTCAACGACAGTTGGAAGTCTCCGGTGAAACAGAAATTCCGACGACGACAATCGGGGAATATGTGATGGAGGCTTTGTCTAACTTGGATCATATTGCGTATATTCGTTTTGCTTCGGTGTATCGTGATTTTCGCGAAGTGAAAGATTTTGAAGATTTTGTTGAAACTATTGATAAATTGGCTAAGCCGAAAGAGGAGTAAAATGGCAAAATTTGTTTCTGAAAAAATTAAGATGAAGTCCGGCGCTCGGTTGGCTGCCGTGCAGGCTACTTATATGATTGAGTATGGGCAGTTGTCGGTAGATGAGGTGATTAAAGACTTTATTAACGGTGAAGTCGGTCGTTTTGCCATTGCCGAGGAAGACGGCGGTGCTCATGAAAAATTGGTTGAACTTGAAAAAATTGATACCAACTATTTTGCAACCTTGACCCGTAATGTGCATGAGAAAAAAGAGTTTTTGGAAAAATCTTTGGCTCTGTATTTGAAAGAAGGCTGGCAGTTTGACCGTTTGGACGGGACATTGCGCGCTTTGTTGCTTTGCGCATCTTATGAGCTTATCAACACCTTAGATGTTGATGTTAAAGTTTTAATTCAAGAATATGTTGACCTGGCCTATGCTTTTTTCAGCAAAAATGAACCAAAAATGGTAAATGCTTTGTTGGATCAGATTGCCAAACAAGTAAGGTAAGCTGACGGCATGAAACCTCCGCCTATGGTAAATTGAGGGTAGAAAAATGACGGTAATGAAAGTTTATGAATATCCGCATCCGATTTTGAAACAAAAAGCGGAAAAAGTTGAAAAAGTTGATGATAATCTGCGTCGTCTGCTTGATGATATGTTAGAAACCATGTATCAGGCCGTCGGTGTCGGTTTGGCGGCGCCTCAGGTCGGTATTTCAAAACGTATTGTGGTGATTGATGCCGAAAGAGATGATGAGGGAAATAAGCCCGGTAATCCGCTTTATCTGATTAATCCGGAAATTATTGAAAAATCAGAAGAAAAAGTTTGCGGTGAAGAGGGGTGTTTGTCCGTGCCGGAGCAAAGAGCCGAAGTTGAGCGTTTTGCTTGGGTGAAAGTTCGCTATTTGGATTATAACGGAGAACCGAGAGAAATGTTGGCGGATGACTTTTTGGCAATTGTTGTTCAACACGAACTCGATCATTTGGACGGGATTTTATATATTGATCGCATCAGCCGCTTAAAGCGATCCATGCTTTTGAAAAAATTGCAAAAAATGCGTGAAGAAAAGGGCGAAAGTAAATAAATGAAAATTGTTTTTATGGGGACGCCGGATTTTTCGGTTCCGGTTTTAAAGGCTTTAGCTGCCGCGCATGAAGTGGTTTGTGTATATACGCAGCCTCCGCGGGAAGCAGGACGCGGAAATAATTTGCGTAAAACGCCCGTGCATTTGGCTGCAGAAACTTTGGGAATTGAGGTTAGACATCCTGTGAGCTTAAAATCTGCCGAAGAACAGGCTGCTTTCAAGGCATTGAATGCTGATGTTGCCGTGGTGGCTGCTTATGGTTTGTTATTGCCGCCGGCAATTTTAGAGGCTTTTCCAAAGGGGTGTTTGAATATTCATGCTTCACTTTTGCCCAGATGGCGTGGTGCAGCGCCGATTCAGCGGGCAATTGAAGCCGGAGATAAAAAAAGCGGTGTGACCATTATGCAGATGGATAAGGGTCTTGATACCGGTGCAATGCTCTTGAAAGCCGAAGTTGAAATTGATGAAAATACGACGGGAGAAACTTTGCATGACGCTTTAAGTGCTGCCGGTAGTGAATTGATTTTAAATGCTTTGGCAAGATTAGATACCTTGCCTCAAATTGCCCAGCCGGAGCAGGGAGTCACTTATGCCGCCAAACTTGACAAAGCGGAAAGCCGCCTTGATTTTAGAAAATCTGCCGTGGAATTGGAGCGAAAAATCAGAGCTTTTTGTCCTTATCCCGGAACTTATTTTGAATATGAGGGGGAGCGTTTTAAGGTTTTGAAAGCCAGAGTCGAAGATGACTCTGAAAATATGACCTACGGCAAACTTTTGGTTCATGAAAATCGTTTGATGATTATTTGTATGCAAGGTTTGTTGGAAATTTTGGAAATTCAGCGACAAGGAAAGAAGCCGATGCCGGTTGCCGAACTGCTTAGAGGTTTTAAGTTTCGTTCAGGCGCGGTTATTAATTATCCGCAAAAATAAAGAAAAAACCCTGAAGATAAAATCTTCGGGGTTTTTTTAATCTTTTTTACAGCTCTCCTGCGGCGATTGCCATTTCTTCAAGGGTAAGCTGCATTTCCGGGCTGAAATCTTTAATCAGTATACGGAAGTTTTCTTTTTCGTGTTCACTCAAAGGAATCTTGTCAACCTCATGGTGTGGGCTTGACTTAACGCCGCTTTCCAGCATTCTTTTCAGCATGGGATAGAGCCCCATGTAAAAACCGCTGCGACGGATTGCTTCTGTGTTGTGGTGAAGGAGCTTAAATGTCTCTTCGCTAATGTAACCATACGAAAGCATGTTAATTACCAAGCCACCATCAATTAACTCAGCCTGAAATACTCTGTCAAGGAATTGATATAATATCTCGCGGAGGTCCTTAGAATAAGGAAAACCGTTGAAGATTAAATCATTATAGGTCCCTCGGAGGTCGTTGTAGTCCTCCACCGTTAAAATCTGCTCCAGATTTCGGATGTCCTCATCCGTAATTTCTTGAAGATAGATTTTTTTTGAGAACTCTTTTAACAGATTTTCTTTGGCGGCAAGAGCTTGTTTTCTTTCAGCTTCTTGTCTTTCTTCTTCCAATTGAGCTTTTGTTTTCTTTTTTTTCATAAAAATTAGGATTAATAGTTTTTTACCATGTGAAGGCTACATATGCCTCACTTTCTTCGATCTCTTTTAAAAATTTTTCTTGGATGTTAATAATGCATCCTTGACAAAATTCTTCTTTTACTGAGCAGCCGGGGCACTTTGGCTTCGTGTCTGCTTTTTCTTTTTTTTCAATTTCTAAATCCATAGCTATAATTTTTTAATAATTCATTGTATGACTGGTAATATAGACAAAAGAAATAATTTTGGCAATATCTTTTTAACAGAATTTTTATTTTTTGTGGGTAGAATGAGCAAAGTTAGTCTTTTTTTAGAAAATAAGAGGCCGTGTTCCGATGAATAAATATATTAAATTTGCTGTTTTGGCTTTGCTTGCGGTTGGCGCTTTTTATTGGCTAAATGCCGAAAAAGAAAAACCGATTGAATATATTACCAAACCGGTTGAAAAAGGGAATATTACGGAAAAAATTACGGCTTCGGGCATTATCAACCCAATTTCTACGGTTAATATCGGAACTCAGGTCTCCGGCACGATTGCCAAAATTTTTGTAGACTATAACTCTGAGGTTAAGAAAAATCAGCTCTTGGCGCAGATTGACCCGGCTTTGTTTGAGGCAACGGTTAATCAAAAACGCGCAGCCTTGAATATTGCCAAAGCTGAGGTTGATGTGGTGAAAAATGATATTGAATATTATCGCAAACACTTAAACCGTATTAAAAAACTTAATTCTTCAAAATATTCTACAGATAGTGAATTAGAATCTGCCGTAAGAGATTATAATAATGCCGTGGTGCAATTTGAGCTTAAAAAAGCTCAGGTTACACAAGCCGAGGCGGCTTTGCAATCTGCCGAAACGGAGTTGCGTTATACAAAAATTATTTCTCCCGTGGACGGAATTGTTGTTTCCAAGGAAGTTGAAGTCGGCCAGACGGTGGCAGCTTCCTTCCAGACGCCGACTTTATTTAATGTGGCAGAAGATTTAACTAAAATGCAAATCGAGGCCTCAATCGTTGAAGCCGATATTGCCAAAGTTAAAGAAGGGCAGTTGGTCGAGTTTACGGTTGATAGTTTTCCGGATGAAACATTTTACGGTATGGTTATGCAAGTACGTAATAATCCGATTACGGTTTCAAACGTCGTTACCTATGAAGTTATTATTGATGTCAATAACCAAGAGGCTAAGCTCAAACCCGGTATGACGGCTAATGTTGAAGTTATTACCGCTCAGAAAGAAGATGTCTTGCTGGTGCCGAACCAGGCTTTGCGCTTTTATATGAATGATGGCAGCGGCCCGCAAAAACGCTATAGCGATAAAGGTTTGTGGATTTTGAAAAACGGTGTTGCCAAACGCGTTACTATTAAAACCGGCGTCAGTGATGAAGATAAAACCGAGGTCAGCGGCAAAGAATTGCAAGCCGGTGATGAGGTAATTGTTGAAAGAGTGGCCGGCGGAACACCCCATGCTCGCTCTGTTCGTATGAGGATGCCAAGATAAATGTTGATATCGGTTAGAAATGTTAAAAAATCTTATCCGTTGGATGGGCTAAAACTCAACATCCTTAAAGGAATTTCTTTAGAAATAGGAAAGGGCGAGTTTGTGGCCATTATGGGGCCGTCAGGTTCCGGAAAGTCAACCCTGATGAATATTTTGGGCGGTTTGGATAAACCGACTTCCGGCAGCTATATTCTTGACGGCGTTGATATCAGCCGTCTTAATGCAGATGGTTTGGCTGAAATCAGAAATAAAAAGATCGGCTTTGTCTTTCAGGGCTTTAACTTGTTGTCGCGTACGACTGCCATCGAAAATGTGGAGTTGCCGATGGTTTATGCCGGCGTTCCGGCTGCCGAGCGGAGAGAACGTGCCATGAAAGCCTTGCAAAAAGTGGGCTTGAAAGAACGTATGTATCATCAGCCGAACCAGCTTTCGGGCGGGCAACAACAACGTGTGGCAATCGCCAGAGCCATTGTGAATGAGGCGCCGATTATTTTTGCCGATGAGCCGACCGGTAATCTTGATACAAAAATGAGTGTTGAAATTATGGATTTGTTTACCCGCCTTAATAAAGATTTGGGGCGTACCATTATTTTAGTTACTCATGAAGAGGATATTGCCGCTTTTGCCGATAGAATTATTAAGATTGTCGACGGTGAAATTCAGTCCGATGAAAAGGTTGTTAAATGATTGATATAAAGACCATTACAAGTATTGCTTTGCGTGCCGTTAAAGCCAACAAAATGCGCTCGGTTTTAACAAGCTTGGGTATTATTATCGGTGTTTCTGCCGTTATTGTGATGTTGGCTATCGGTAACGGTGCACAGATTTCTTTGCAGAATGAAATGAAGTCTATGGGTTCTAACCTGATTATTATTCGCTCAGGGGTAACAACCTCAAGCGGCGCACGCAGCGGTCACGGATCAAAACCGAGCATGAAAGCCTCTGACGGTGAAGCCATTCAAGAAAAAGTTGCCGGTATAAGGTGGGTGGCGCCGGTTCTGGAAGAAACCGCCCAACTTGTTTATGGTAATGCGAACTGGTCAACCGGAATTACGGGTACGGATAATCGTAATTTTATTATTAAAGATTGGGATCTCTCTTATGGGCGTTTTTTTAGCGAAGCAGATGTTAAAAATGCTGCTAAAGTTGCCATTCTCGGGCAGACAGTGGTTAATGAGCTTTTCGGTGATGTCGATCCTATCGGTAAAAGTATTCGAATTAAGGGAACACCGTTTCAGGTTATCGGTGTAATGAAAAAACGCGGGCAAACCGGTATGGGTATGGACCAAGATGATACGGTTTTTATTCCGATTACAACGGCTCAGAAAAAAATTATGGGGGTTAAATTTCCCGATCAGGTTAAATTTTTATTGGTGCAAGCCGTTGATGCCGCATCTACTTATACTTCGCAAGATGAAATTACGGCTTTGCTCAGACAAAGACATAATCTTGGGGTTAATAAGGAAAATGATTTTGTGATTAAAAATCTGACCCAAATGATGGAGATGATGGAAGAATCTACCAAAATTATGACGATCTTGCTCGGCTCTATTGCTTCTATTTCTTTGCTGGTCGGCGGTATCGGTATTATGAATATCATGCTTGTTTCCGTCACTGAGCGTACGCGTGAGATAGGTATCCGCATGGCAATCGGGGCAAAGACTTGGGATATTCGTTGGCAGTTTTTAATGGAATCTTTGGTATTGTCGCTTTTGGGCGGTATTTGCGGTATCCTTATCGGCTTATTCGGTGTAGAACTTATCAATCATTTTAGCAGTTTTACCGCTAAAGTTAATCTCTTCTACATTATGTTACCATTTTCATTTTCCGGTCTTGTCGGGCTTGTATTCGGCTTTTTCCCCGCTTACAAAGCGTCAAGGCTTAATCCGATTAATGCTTTGCGCTATGAATAAAATTTGCTCTGCGGTCATCTAATACGAAAACTTCGGGGTAAAATTTTTAGTCACGTACCTCTATGTACGCTGCGGTACTTTTGCCCTTAAATCTTATTAGTTGCCGCGTTCTCCAAACTTTATTACATAAAGTTCCGGCATTTAAAACATAGTTCTAAAATTCAGAAATAAAAAAGGCACCTGTTCAGGTGCCTTTTTTAATGAGGGACGTATTTTTATAATTCGCTTAAATATTTTTCGGCTTCAAGCGCGGCA
>CALXWF010000110.1 GCA_944392285.1 uncultured Alphaproteobacteria bacterium
CCGCCGTTGGATAATCTTTGCTTTCAATCGGCAAAACTTTGCAGTCAATATTTGAAAGTGCCATAATCTCCACGGCAAAATCATACCAAGAGGCAACACCTTCGTTAGAATAATGATAAGTTTCGACTTTGTCTTGAGGTAAACGGGGTAATATTTCAACAATCGCCTGAGCCAAATCAGTAGCATAAGTCGGCGTACCTATCTGGTCAAATACGACTTTAAGCTCGGAACGCTCACGTCCCAAGCGTTGCATGGTTTTAACAAAATTGTTGCCAAAAGAGGAATAAAGCCAGGCAGTACGTAGAATAACGCCGCTTTTGGCAAACCGACGCATGGCTTCTTCTCCTTCCCATTTTGTCTGTCCGTAAACAGAGGCAGGTGAGGGAACATCATCCTCATTATAAGGGTGACAATTCAAACCATCAAAGACATAATCGGTTGAAATATGCACTAAAGAAGCATTACAGGCAGCAGTAGCTTTAGCTAAATTTGCGACACCGTCAACGTTAATCTTACGTACGACATCTCTTTCAGATTCAGCCTTATCAACAGCGGTATAGGCCGCACAGTTGATAACGGCTTCGGGCTTTAGCACAGAGATAACACGCATGACAGCATCGGCATCGGTAATATCCAATTCATCACGATCAACATAGTGAGCTTTATCTTGAAGAAGCAGACGCAGCTCATTACCGAGTTGCCCGTTTGCACCGATAACCAAATACATTAGAACAATCCTTTAACAAATTCATCCAAAAGCGGGGCTTGAGTGTCTTTTTCAGACAAAATTGCCTTGTCGGCCGGAATGCGCCAATCAATATCCAACGCATTATAACGCAAGCCATATTCGGCAGCTTTGTTATAAACATTATCGCATTTATAAGCAAAAACAGCCTCTGGGGATAATACGGCAAAACCGTGCGAAAAACCTCTGGGAATCAGAAGCTGACGATTGTTTTCGGCGCTGAGCTCAACGGCAACATGTTTGCCAAAGGTCGGGGAGCCTTTGCGAAAGTCAACGGCCACATCTAAAACCGTACCGCTTAAAACTCTGACCAATTTTGCCTGTGAGGCATCACCTTTTTGCATATGCAACCCGCGAATGGTGCCATATGATGATTTTGATTGATTATCTTGAATAAAGTTATAATGAAGTCCGGCTTTTTCAAAAGCATCTTGATTATAACTTTCAAAGAAATAACCGCGATTATCATAAAAAACTTTGGGTTCTATAATGTAAACCCCGTCGATTTCTGTTTTAATAAAATTCATTCTTTAGTCCTCAATGGCTCTGAGCAGATAATTTTTATAATCAACGCCGTCTTTAATGGCATTAATCAGGTTCATCATCTGAGTTCTATCAATAAAGCCGCGTTTATAAGCAATTTCTTCAATACAAGCGATTTTAAGGTCTTGGCGGCGTTCAATCATCTCAATAAAATTAGCCGCATCAAGCAAAGATTGAGGCGTACCGGCATCCAGCCAAGCATTGCCGCGTTTAAGCGTAACGACTTCCAGTCTGCCTTCTTTAAGATAAAGATTATTCAAATCCGTAATCTCAAGCTCACCACGCTTGGAAGGTTTCAACCCGCGAGCTTTTTCAACAACATCAGGCGGATAAAAATACAAACCGACCACGGCATAATTAGACTTAGGTTCTTTGGGTTTTTCCTCAATGGAAAGCACTTTACCGTCTTTATCGAACTCAACCACGCCAAAACGTTGCGGATCTGCGACATGAAAACCAAACACCGTGGCATTGCCGTCATCTTTAATGGCTTCATTAATTTTTTTGATTTGGTCTCCCATGTAGAAGATATTGTCACCCAAAATCAGGCAAACTTCATCATTACCGATAAAATCAGCGCCCAAAATAAACGCTTCGGCAATTCCTTTGGGCTCTTGCTGAACTTTATAAGAAAGCTTAAGGCCGTATTTTGAACCGTCACCGAAGAATTTCTCAATATTTGGTGTATCTTGAGGAGTAGAAATGATTAAAATTTCTCTGATACCGAACAGCATTAAGGTTGATAACGGATAATTAATCATCGGTTTGTCATAAACCGGAAGCAATTGTTTGCTGATGATGTTTGTAAGGGGGTAAAGACGTGTACCGGAACCGCCGGCAAGAATAATACCTTTCATGATTTTTCTCTCTTGGTTATTACAACATTATGGCAACAATAATAATATTATGCTTTTAGATTTGCAACCATAATTGCGCAATATTTTCCAGTTATAAACATTTTTTGTCTTTTTTTGACAAAAAATAATTTTTATTCTTGACATAATCAATTATTGCGTTATTACAAAAAGAAAATCACAAAGCATAGGTGGATTATGGACTACAAACTGCTAACCTTTCATCGTTTCGGTGATGAACGCGGCTCTTTGGTTGCATTAGAGGGCGAACACAACATTCCTTTTGATGTCAAAAGGGTGTTTTATATCTTTGGCACCAAGGACCGTTCTGTCGTAAGAGGTTGTCATGCCAATTTATATTCATCTTTTGCCATGGTAATGCTTAAGGGCAGCTGCAACGTTTTGATTGATGACGGTGAGCACAAAGAAGACGTCAGGCTGGAAAATCCGACCCAGGGGTTATATATAGGCAAAATGCTCTGGAAAGAAATGTACAATTTTTCAGATAATTCGGTTATGGCCGTTCTTTCTGACCAACATTACAATAAAGATGAATATATTCGTGATTATAACGAATATCTTAAAATCATAAAAACCGCCGCAGCGGCATAGGGAGGCAAGCAATGGACTATTCTCTTATTGATTTTAAGATAATGGGAGACGAAAGAGGTTACCTCGTTGCGCTTGAAGGCGAAGAGAGTGTTCCCTTTAAGATAAGAAGAGTATATTACATTTATGATACTGACCGCTATGCCGTAAGAGGCCGTCACGCACATCATAATCTTGAACAAGCCATTATTTGTGTTTCCGGTTCATGTGATTTTATTTTAGATGACGGCAAAGAACGTGTTACAATTCCTTTAAACAATCCGGCACAGGCTCTTTATATTAAAAATAATATCTGGCGTGAGTTCACCAATTTTTCTGATGACTGCGTGGTTATGGTTTTGGCCAACCAATATTACACGCCGGATGATTATATTCGCGATTATAATAAATTTTTAGAGGTTGTAAACTCACCGAAAATCAGTGATTTTACACAGAAACAAAGCCTTACCTTATCCACTGTACAAAAAATAGACAATTGACTGTCCACAAATAGATGATAAAATCCGCCCAAAATTCTGATTTGGCGGAGATATCATATTATGGGTTTGTTGCGTCTTTTCAAAAACTTAGCTTTTCTTTCTCGTTGTGATTTAAAACAGATAAAACAAGATTGCCGTAAAATCTTTGATTATGCCGAGCTTGATAACATCAAATTTGAAGTGGCAGCAGCACTGCAAAACGGCGAGTTGAAATTACCCAAAATTAAAAATCGTTTTGAAACTTTAGATGAGCTTGTTGGTTCACAAAAATCTCTCACCCGTTTAGGTGATGGTGAGTTTATGTTAATGAACGGCGAGTCGATACCTTTTCAAACCTATTGTCCGAGGATAGGGGATAAATTAAGAGAAATAGTTCAAACCAAAGATAAGAATATTATGGTAGGTTTGGCCGACTTTTTCGGGAGCCTTGATGTCTACACACCTGAAAATAAACATTATTGGCGCACATATCTTCCGCAAAGCAGAAGCCGAATTTACAAATATATAGATTTTGAAAAGCAATATTATGACGCTTGCGTTACGCGTCCGTATATCAACTACCAAGACAAAGAACCGACGGCAGCTTATTATCAAAAATTCAAAACCTTATGGGAAAATAAGGACATCATCATTATAGAAGGGGCTCAAACGCGTAGCGGCATCGGCAATGACTTATATGATAATTGCAAATCCGTGAAGCGTATCTTAGCTCCGGCCTTAAATGCTTTTGACCGCTATGATGACATTTTGCAGGCAGCGCTTTCCGAACCTAAAGATAGTCTTTTCTTAATATCTTTGGGACCGACAGCTTCGGTTCTTGCTTATGATTTAGCCCAAACTGGGCGTCGAGCCATAGATACCGGACATTTAGATGTTGAATATATGTGGTTCTTGACTGGCGCGCAAAAGCGTTGTAAACTCGCAGGAAAATTCGTCTTGGAAGTCAAAGGCGGCCAAAATATCGAAGCTATAAATGATGCGGGTTATCAGTCGCAGATTATAGCAAACTTTACAGAGGAATAAATGAAGCTGTTCAAATGGTTGCACAAAAAATATCATAAATATAAGATAGGTTTCTATCTGAGAAACTTATCAAACAACCATAATAAAAACGGAAAATTTCATATCGAGCAACCATGTTTATTGCTAGGAAAAGGGACAATAGATATAGCGCCAAGCGTCAGAATAGGTTTTTATCCGTCGCCTGACTTTTATATGAATTACAGCCACATAGAGGCCAGAAGTCCAGATTCATCAATTAAAATTGCAGAAAATACCTTTATAAACAACCATCTGACATTGATAGCCGATGGTGCTTCCATCAATATCGGTTCTGACTGCCTTTTTGGCACAAATGTTGAAGTTTTAACGTCGGATTTTCACAACCTTTCCCCCGAGAACAGACACCAAAATACAGGGATTAAGACGGCCGACGTCAATATTGGAGATAATGTCTTTATAGGCAACAATGTAAGCATTTTAAAAGGCGTAAGAATAGGCGCTAATTCAGTAATCGGTAGCGGCTCCGTCGTAACCAAAACGATTCCTGCTAATGTAATTGCAGCAGGAAATCCGGCACAAATCATAAGAACAATAGCATAATTCATAAGGACGATAAACAATGATTAAATTTTTAGATTTACATAAAATTAATGAGCGCCAAAGATCGGAAATTGACGCTGCCGTTAAAAGAGTCTTAGATTCCGGTTGGTATTTGTTAGGCAAAGAAAATGAGCGTTTTAGTGCAGATTTTGCCAAATTTTGCGGCGTAAAACATGTAATTCCCGTTGCCAATGGTCTGGATGCCCTACGCTTAATCGTAAAAGCCTATGGCTTCGGCAAGGGAGATGAAATTATCGTTCCTGCCAACACTTATATAGCCACGATTCTGGCGATATCCGACAATGGCTGCACACCGGTTTTGGTAGAGCCGGATATTAACACCTACAATATCAATCCTGATTTGATTGAGGCCGCCATTACCGAAAAAACCAAAGCCATTATGGTTGTACATCTGTACGGTCAAGCTGTTGAAATGGAAAAGATTTGGACCTTGGCCAAAAAATATAACCTAAAAGTTATTGAAGATGCGGCTCAAGCCCATGGCGCGGTTTACCAAGGACGTAAGACCGGAAATTTAGGCGATGCCGCGGGTTTTTCGTTCTATCCGGGCAAAAATTTAGG
>CALXWF010000111.1 GCA_944392285.1 uncultured Alphaproteobacteria bacterium
CAATAATCAGGTCGGGAAGCATTTTTTCATATAAATTCCTTTGGCTTCCCTCAGCTACCCAATTTTTATTTTGCTGCACAAATTTCTCAAGCTTAGCAATTTGTTCTTCTTTCGGATAATAGCTGCCGTCAGCTTTATTGCGACACACTTCATCCAAATTCAGACGCGGAAAGCCGAATTTTTTCTTAATTTCATAAGCCAAAGAAGATTTTCCGGCCCCCAAAGGACCGATAATTAAAATTTTCATGAACGACCTCCGCGAGGATTAGACCAGAAAACAAAATTATTTTCAACTTTTAAAGGAAGTAACTTGTAAAAATACAAAATTCTTATAAAATACAAATTACATAAAAGGGAGTAAAAACATGACATTAGAGTTAAAGCCCTTACCCACTTTGGCAGACTTGCAAAAATATGTCGCGCAAATGAAACAAGAACGCGGTTTTAATACGACAGACAAATTTTATGAATGTTGTTTATTTGCCGAAGAATGCGGCGAATTAATATCTGCCGTTCGCAAAAACAGCAAACACGGGTCAATAGGGTCAGGTTCCACCATTGGTAATGTTTCAGAAGAATTGGCAGATGTCCTGATTTATCTTTGTTCCATAGCCAATATGCATAACATAGATTTAGAGGCCGCCTTCCGCGCCAAAGAAGAAAAAAACAAACAAAGAATCTGGAAAAGACTTTAAGTTATGTTGAATGGGAATATTGCATAAAAGGGATAGATATGAGGCATAACACAAACACCGAGCAGCTTGCCGGCACAGATAGTGCAATAGAAATCATGGGCGCGATGCGTGCAATCAGAATATCACGTTTGGCAAATGAAAAGGCCAAACCGGAAACAGAGCAAGATAAAAAGTTAATCGCCCGCTTGACCAAAGAACTTGAGCTTTTGCGCGAAGAACGTCATCAACTCTATAAAGGCGATGAAAAAATAAAGAACAAGACTTTAACAACCTACGCCCAAGAGATGAAAGAATTTTTTGTGCGTAAGAAACATGAGCGATAATCATTAAAAAAAGCGCCTTAATGGCGCTTTTTTTAATGGTGATCCCAACGGGATTTGAACCCGTGTTGCAGCCTTGAGAGGGCCGCGTCCTAGGCCACTAGACGATGGGACCCTTAAGACAAGAGATGTAATAATATAGATTTTGCATCTTGGCAAGTGTTTTTTTAAGTGAAAGTTTAATCTCTTTATATATTTTTATGCAAAATCTTTGACAATCCTTTGCGGATGGACGGCAGGCCGAAATCCTCAACTTTCAAATCTTGCGGCGCAACAAATGACAAAGCCGAATTTTCGCTTTTATCTAGGCATATCGGGGCATCATTTTTTATCCGGCAACAAAAGAACAAATCCAAAGGTGCCACTTCCATACCCGAATAAATATATTGGTTGGGAAGGCTAAACAAATATTTTTCAACCGCGACATCCAAACCGGTTTCTTCTTTAACCTCGCGCACAACGGCTTCCTCGGCGGTTTCACCGATTTCAACAAAGCCGCCGGGCAAATCCCAGCTGCCTGCCGCCGGTTCTTTGGCACGCCGCAAAACCAACATTTCTCCGGCATCGTTAAAGACCAAAGCCGCTACCCCCGGCGCCGGACTTTTATAAAACTCAAAACCGCACTGTGCACATTTTTTTGAAGATGCTGAAGACTCAACAAATTTTTCCGAGCCGCACTTGGGGCAAAACTTAAAAATTTCTAACGGATGCATGGTTTTCTCCTTTGTCTAAGAATATAAAGCAATTTTATCTTTTCGCAAGCGGTTTATAACCTCAACCGGTGGTTTACAAAATCTCTACACTGATTATATTAGATATATGGAGAAAATAAAAATGAAAAAGATTTTGGTAATCTGCGCCAGCTATCGCACCTATAGCAACAGTGAAATTTTGGCCGCTTCTTTTATGGAAGGGGCAAAATCTGCCGGTCATGAGGTTAAAAAGTTTACCTTGCGCAACAAATTGGTGCGTCCGTGCCGCGCCTGTGATTTATGCTACCATAACGGAAAACCTTGCGTTATTGAAGATGATATGGAAGAGCTTTATACCGAAATAGATTGGGCAGATATTGTTGTTATGGCATCACCTTTATATTATTTTGGTTTTCCGGCACAATTAAAAGCCATTATAGACAGGCTTTATGCCTTTGATGTTCAGGCCAAGCTCTCAAAAAACACCCAAAGCCTGATAGACCATGATAAAAGTTATATTTTAATTATGACGGCAGCAGCCGACAGAGCCGGTATTTTTGATTTGGTTAAACAACATGCCCACCAAATTTTTAGTGAATGGTTTCGGTGGCGCAATTTAGGGACGATTTTTGTTTCAGGCATTGTTGCCTCCGGAGATATTGTCAATCATCCGGCTATGGAAGAAGCCAAAAAACTCGGCGCCTCGCTCAAATAAAAAACGGCCTCATTTCTGAGGCCGTTATTTTCTCACGCTTATTTCAGGTAGTTAAGCAAAGATACACTCATCGCCGACTGCAAAACCGAATAAGAGGCTTGAAGGTTGGTGCTTGCAAGCAAAGCTTTAACAGCGGCCTCGGTCTTGTCAACGTTTTTCAGGGAAGAAACGTTATTTTCCAAATTAGCTTTAACCAAAGTCTGATTATCAAGCGTATTTTTCAAAACGACCGTATTGGCATTCAGCTTTGCCTGAACCGAATAAAGGTCGGGGTTTTTGCTTGCCCCCGAGGCACTCCCGTTAAAGGTGCCGTCTTTAATCAGGTTTAAGGCTTCTTCAACGCGGTCTAAGGCAGAATTAATGTCAATAACTTCGCTACCGGTCATCTCGGCCGGGTTTTGCGTGTTGACCAAGTTACCTTGAGCAATTTCGCCAAGTGCGCGGAAAAGCTGTTCAAATGCGGGGTCGCCGGCCGTAATATCCATGGTAATGGATTGGTTTTCAGAAATACGTTTTTCTGAGCTCAGTTGTCCACCTTCATAATAAGTTTCTGAGCTGATGCTCCATTTGCCGGTAGAAACCATGGTTCCGGCATTACCATTTTCCGGGAAGCGGTTGGGATCAACGGTAATATAAAGCTCTGTTCCGTCAGGGCTGACACCGGTGACTTGCGCCTGAGGTGAAACATTATTGCCAAAACCGTCCAGATTAATGACTGAGCCGACCGGGAAAGATGTGCTGAACTCTGCATCTCCGCCGTTTGTAAGCGTCATATCAGCCTCAATCGGGGTAGATTCCTCAACCGTAATGGTTTTGCCGTCATCAGATACGGATTTAATGATATAAGACTTGGCATTGGCACCGGCATCATTACCGCCGATAACCAAAGTATCACCGGCACTTAAGGTATTAAATGCGCCATATTCGGTGGCCTTAATCGTATTTTCTGCCGCATTAAACGTCAAATCTCCGGTGGTCTTCTCACCGCCTTTAAGCGCAGGCTCCAAAAAGGCACCGGCATTGGCGGCGGTAATTGTCGCTTTATTGCCGCCGGTTGCGTCAAGCTCAAAAGAGATATCGCCGGTCTTGCTGCCGTCAACTTCGCGGTTTGACAGATGAGCGCTGGAATTCGTCGGATATTTGACATTAACGCCGTCATAATATTGCTGAAATTCATCCAAAGTCGTAAACGGAAAGTTTACCGGCGGATTAACCGAAACGCCGCCGCCGAACAAATATTTTCCGTTGGCGGAAGTATTTAAGCTGTCGGTCAAAACCTGCATGGTCGTAAAGGCCAGATTTTGCAGCTGTTGCAAAACTTGAGCCTGATCATCTGTCATCAGGTGCGGCTCGCCGGTCGTAACGCCTTCTGCATTTAACACCGAAGAAGCGCCGTTAACCGTATAGAGCGGAAAAGTAAATTTGTTTCCTTCAAATTTAAAATCAGCATTGGCCGGAAGTTTCGCCTGCAAAGCAGCCATAACATCGGCGCCGTAAGTATCGGTCCCCGGAGTCAGGCCTGAAATGTCAATATCATTGGCGCCCCATCCTTCGGCAGGTTCAGAAGTGCGAAAAGTATATTGTGTGCCGTTAATGGTGAGCGTTTTACCGTCATAAACATCATTATTGCTGGTAAAAGAGATTTCACCGCCGGTATAATCAGGTGTAATCTTGTCCAAATCCATACCGCTGAAGCTGACCAAAGAGCTCTTAAAATCGGCAATAGCTTTGCTGACGGCATCAACAGATGTGTTCATGACATCAAGCTCAATGTTCAAGATATCATTGGTTTCCATAAAGTTTTTGGTTACCTGTAAAGAGGCTTCCAAGCTTACAATGCTGTAAGCACTCATTCCATAGCCGGAATAAGTCGGAGATTTCAATCCGGTAATGGTCTGATAGTTATATAAATCAAGCGTAGCCTTGTTGGCCAAGGTACCGTTTAACAGATTCATATAAGTTGCATATGTAGGAACTCTTACCATGATAAATCCTCCTAATTAACCATATTCAAAAGCAAATCCAATATTTCTTTGGACGCGGTAAAGGCTTGAGCGCAAGCCGCATAGGTTTGTTGAAACACAATCATCTGAGCCAATTCTTCATCAATGTCCACGCCGCTGATTTGAGCCTCTTTCAAAGAAATTGACTGCGTTAATTGTTGCTGATAAGCCAAAGTTGACTCTGAGCTGTTGGCCTGAGAAGCAACATTGCCGACAAAAGTAGAAGCATAATTGGCCAAAGTCGTTTGCGTCTCAGAAATCGTGCCAGACTGGTTAAAGTTCAGCGTTTGGTCAAAGATTTTGCCCATATCATTGGCAATATTGTTCATGGCCGGATTAAGCTGATATTGTCCTGAAGAGGCGTTAAACTCAGGAGCACCGCCGCTGATAAGGTTGGGTTGCTCTTGCAACTCTTGGCGCACCCCGATGGTGGCGGCCACGCCGGCATAAGACGGTTTCATTCCGAGCTTGTCCAAAACACCGGAGGCCGTACCGCCGGGCGCAACATTTTCATAAATTTCAAGCTGTGCGCCGGTTGTATTTTCAATACGCAACACATAACCGCTGCCGTTCGGGACCAAAGAGGCGCGCAATTGCTGATTCAAGTTTGGGTCGCTGTTAATTTTGTTAACAATATCTTGCACGCTGTCATTGGGGTAGATATTAATCGTTCCCAAAGGTGTGTCACTGTTGCTGTCGGAAAAACCGATAGTAACAATATCTTTTAAGCCGAGATTAACATTTTTGCTGATAACCTTTGAGTCATAAATATATTCGTTACGATTGGCGACAAAAAAGTCATTCATACCAAAGAAGTTTGAAAAACCTTCAAAATCTCTGTCATAATTACCGTCGCCGTTAACATCATATTCAATGGTAACATTGGTGCGTTCGCCGCCGGGTGTTGAGCTGGTTTCATCCATAATTGAAATGGAATAGGTGCTGTCACCCGTATCAATATACAGATGCCCGTCATCATCAATTCGGCATTCGGCCTGAGGCAGGTTAGCCCCATCGGGAGAACGCAACCAGTCATTAATTGTGGTGGTCATATCGGTAATGCTGCCGCCTGTATCGGGAAAATGCAAATCACCGAGCAAAGTCGTGGTCGCAACTTGCTTACCCTCCGCATCAAAAATCGTAAACCTTACATCACCGTTCGAGATTCTGATATTTTGGTTATCAGGATTAATAATATCACGATTACCGGTAATGCTTGAAGGCGTTTGCGGATAAGCAGTACCTTGGTTGTGCACTTGGTTAATGGCATCTTTCAACACACCGGCCAATTCATCAAGCTGTGACTGCAAAGAGGGCAGGGTCACATCGCGAATTTCAATCAAGCCTTTGAGCTCACCTTGCGTAAGCTGGTTGGTAATATCAACGCCGTCAACCATAATACCGCTGATTGCGCCGCTTGCATAAGTTGAGGTTGCACTGGTTTGCGTAACGGCATTATGAGTCAATTTATGCGGGTCTTTATCCAAGAGCATAATACCGTTTGTGGTCTGGATAACAATTTCGCCGGTATCGCGTGTGAAATAAGAGATATCAATCTTTTCGCTGAGATTACGCAAAGCCGTATCGCGCTTATCTTCCAAATCAGCAACGCCGTCATAACCTAATACCTTATATTTAACGATATTCTCATTCAGCTCATCAATCTCATCAAGCAAGTCGTTAATCTCATCAACCGAATTACTGATGTTAAGGTCAGCCTCGCCGCGCAATTTTTGAATTTCTTGCGAAATATAGTTCAAACGCGACGTTACGGTTTGGGCTTGATTAAGCAGGTTGTAACGACCCGCGGCAGATGTAACGTCAGAGGCAAAAGAGTTAAAAGCCGTCTGCAAACTGGCAACATTTGCCGAAATTGAGTTATCACCTTCAGGCGTACCGAGTAAAACTTCGGTTTTGCTCAAATATTGGTTTTGCGCATTAAGCTGTCCGGTCAAGCTGTTAGAGCTTAAAAAACTTCTGAGCAAACCTTCATTAACACTGCGGGTAATATCCCCGAGCGTAACACCCATGCCTGAGCCGGCCAAGACAACAGAACTTTGTTGGGCCTGCTTGCGTGTATAGCCTTCCGTGTCAACGTTGGCAATATTACGTCCGATAATGTCAAGCTGCGACTGAGCAACTTTCATGCCGCCGAGGGCTGTTCCGAATCCTGAAATTAAAGCCATGACCGTTACTCCTATAAAGTTCTGTTGATGGCCAGCGCGTTACTGTTATTATCCAAAGGTGTATATTTACCTTGTGCCCCGTAAGAGGTGGCATTGGCATTATTGGTAACTTTGGCAATTTTAACAATGGAATCCATAACGGTTTTGCTGGTCTCCATTCTGGTTTTTAACAACATGTCATTTTCTTTGAGCAAGCCGTCGAGTTGCTGTGAAAGCTCTTTAAGCTCATTGCGCACCTCAATCGGCTCAAGGTTAAGCTCATTTTGGTTTTTAATAAAATAGGCAATCAAGCCGCGATAAACGCTGACGGTTTTGGCCTTTTGCTCATAAAGGTTTGACACCGCAACATAATCAAAAGCATTCAAGGCCTGATTTTCTTGCATCAAAAGCTCAATAAAGCTCTGCACCACTTCTTTGAAATAGGCAATTTTTTCACTGATGAGCTTGTGTTCTGCTGTATTTTCCATGGTATTTCTCCCTTATCCTTGAATAAAGCCTTTGCTTTCCATTTCTTGCATATCCAAAATTGACTTCATAACATAGTCAGCCACGCCGACGGTTCCGGTTTTTGCCATAGCCTTGCCATATTCATCAAGCAACAAAGACCGATAAACTTTTTCGGCATGACCGCCGCCAAACATTCCGTCTGTTGAAACGCCTTCATACATAGACTCAAGCATTTTGGTTAAGAAGAAGGCTTCAAAATCCTCGGCGGCTTCTTTTATCTCGGCCGTGTTTTTAACATCTTTAAGCTGAGCCAAACGCTCTTTTTGGCTTTCGATATTAAGTCCGGTCTTGTCAATACCGGGAAATATGTTTGTCGCAAGCATATCCATGTTAAATCACCTCAATATCAGCCTGCAAAGCCCCGCTGGCTTTAATGGCTTGTAAAATGCTGATTAAATCTCTCGGAGACACGCCCAAGGCATTAAGTCCGTCAACCAACTCTTGCAAATTAACGCCGCTTTCCAAAACCGTAAGTTTGCTGTCAACGCTTTCATTAACGTCAATGGCGCTGGCAGAGGCTACAACGGTTTCGCCGTCAGAGAAAGGCAAGGGTTGCGAAAGAAACGGAATTTCAGATATCCGAATGGTCAAATTTCCTTGAGCAATCGCCAAACGATTGATGCGCACATCCTTGCCGATAACAATAATACCGGAGGTTTCATCAATAACGACTTTAGCGAGCTGATCGGGCTGTACTTTAAGTTGTTCAATTTTGGTCATAAGTTCAGCCACATTGTTTTGATAAGCATAGGGAACTTCCAAAGTTACCGTTGTCGGGTCAAGTGCCTTTGCCGTATCAATGCCCAAAAGCGCATTAATGGCGTCAGACACGCGTCTGGCCGTTGTAAAATCGGGGTTGCGTAAAGCAATGGTAATGGTTTTTAAGCTATTAAGATCAAAAGGAATTTCGTTTTCGATAATGGCCCCGTTGGCAATACGTCCGGATGTCGGAACCCCCTTGCTGACCGAACTTCCGGAAGCACCGCGGGCGCTAACCGCACCAACCGCAATTTGCCCTTGGGCTACGGCATAAACATTGCCGTCTGCACCGATAAGCGGGGTTGCAAGCAAAGTACCGCCTTGCAGATTTTTGGCATCGCCCATGGCACTGACCATTACATCAATACGGCTGCCTTGTCTGCCAAAGGGCGGAAAGTTGGCCGTAACCATAACCGCGGCAATATTTTTTGCCTTAATTTGTCCGCCTCGGGCATTAATGCCGATTTGGTCAAGCATAGACACCAAACTTTCTTTGGTAAAATCAATGGATTTTATGTTGTCGCCGGTGCCGTTCAAGCCCACAACCAAGCCATATCCGATAAGTTGGTTTTCTCTGACACCTTCAAAATCGGCAATATCTTTTATGCGTGATGCCGCAAAAGCCTGAGAGCTCAAGGCGGCAAACAACGCCACAAAAGCTGTAAAACCTGCGATTTTTCTAAGATTTAACGTCATCATAATCCATATATCCCGTTAAAAAACACATTAACTTAACGAGATATATGCAATTATTGTGCCAAATTTTTAGCGGGATTTTTGTTTTAAAAGACAAGAGAGCTCAAACCAACCGTCTTTAAGCCTAAAGTCACGGTCTTTTTCGCCAATGCGTGTAGAAGCCGGACGAAAAGTTGTAAGACTTTGCAATTGTTTAAGCAAACCGCTGCCGATGGCGCTCATGCGTCCTTGGGTTTGACGGTTGAGCCTTTGGCTGATTTCTTCTTGCGTGAAGCCTTGTCTGGGGCAGGAAAGCTGCTGTTTTTTATGAGCTTCCAAAGCAATTTTTTTATATTTGCGGCACAGACCTTCCAAAAGCTGATTTTGCCTGTCAGCCAAAGCATGATAAGCCTCAAGCGGTGCTTTTTCTAAAATATCTTTTTGATACCACTGCTCAAATTTTTTGCGGTTAAAAGAATTACTGTCTTGGTGTGTAAGCTCATTAAATAACACGGCCTGCTTAAACCAATCTTCTTTATAAGCGCCGACCTGATATTCATAATCAAACCGATGAATGGCTTCAACGGTTTTTTGCTCAACCCAATTAATAAGCTGTAGCTTTTTAGGAGAAATTCCGATTTTTTTGTGTTGAATGTCGGCGCATAAATCATCGTTAATTTGGCCAAGTATCTTGCCCAAAGCCTCATAATCGGTATAATCTGCGGCTTTATCGAGATTGTCTGCGGCAAGTTGCATGTCTTGCGGCAAATTTTGCGGCTTTGGTGTTAAAGAAATATTGGTGTTTTTTTGCAACCTTCTAAGCAGCTCAATTGCCGTTTTTCCATCAGCCAGCGCAATATTTTCTTGATAATTTTGCAAATCAAGCAAATTTTCAATATCAAGCTCTTTATGTGTTTGCTTGGCCGTTTGTATCAAGTTTTCTTTGGCTGTGTTTAAAAGATTTTTGTCTTTGGCAAGAAAAGCATCATAATAACCGACCATGGCCTGAATTAATTTTGCAACATTTGGATGTTGGTCATGAATCAGGTTACGCAGCAGCGGGTCAAAATGTCCGCTGTTTAAGCAAATGGCATCTTGCCGATTTTGCATAAAAGCCGCATAATCCGCGGTTGGAAATTCTTTTGCAATCATCAATAATTCGTTCAGATTCGCCGGTGTAACTTTAGAGGTCATGGCTTTGAGCGTATAATCACCGATACCATATTCAAAATCCAAGCTCCCCCACAAATTACCGATTCCGGCCAGCAAATGAGATGGGTTTTGTACAACCGCGGGAATAACATTATTTTTCAGCCCCTCAATAAAATTATCATCAGGCAACATGTTTTTTGCCGCCAGATAGGCGCGAATATTATCACAAAGTGCAATCGTGCTATCAACAGAGGGGCAATCTTTAACAATAAGAGCGGCCATTTTAAAATAGAGAGGAATTTCTTTGCGCCATTGGGCAGATTTTGCGCGCGACGTGTTAAATCCCAAAATCCGATTAATCACATCGGCCTTTTTAGAACCGTCAGCATCATTGGCATATTTTTTATCCAAACAAACTTGAGCCAGTTTAAGAGCCTGAAAACTAAACTGATTTTCATTGTCGCGACCGACCAACCCATAGTGATAATAGCGCAGCAAAAAACCGAAAAAGTCAAAAATTTGTTCTTTTTCCTGAGGAGAGGGGGTGTTTTTATTCATAAGCTTGCGAAAATTATAGGCCAAATCTTGCACATTTTCAAGGCATCCCTCAGGCGTGTCGAGCAAGAAATTAAGGCAACCTCTGCCTTCTATTGAACCCCTTGGCGGCAAATGATGCTTAAAAACTTCTTTAAGGCCGAGCGTATAAGCAATCAGAGCTAATTTTTCCGAATATAAATAAGAATCTTGTCCGTCTGCATGACTGTTTATGCGGCAATAAACGGCCTCAACCCGTTCATGCATTCCGTTGTGCAACCAATTATTCATTGCCTCATCAAATGCAGCCATGGCTCTTTTTCCTTTTCATCAGATATAAGGAGTATAAACTTTTTTGCTTTGAAAAGCAACCAATAAGACAGCTTAGCCGGCAACAGCCAAAGTTTCGGGCAATGAATTGTGTCTTTCTTCTTTAAGTTCAAAACTGTTATTGGTGGTATCATAGAGATAAAAATTATCTACAATATCGCGATAAATTTTAATATATTTTTCAGAAAGTTTGAATCTTTCTTCAATCATCTCGCGCGGGGTATGGCGCATGGTCCATTCTTCACGCAACAAGGCCCGCTGATAAGCGACCTCAATATCGCAAAGAATAAAATACATATCCGTGGTGTAGTGATATTTGCGAATATTATGAACCAAGTCAATATGCGAGGCAAAGCAGCCGCTGTGGTCAAAAAAGATGTTGGTTCGCATCTCAACACAGCGTCGCAAAAGCTCATAGCCGATAATACGCGCCGGCATTTCCCATTTTTTAAATCCTTCTTCGGGGCCGAAGACTTTGATATCTTCTTTATAACCTTTAATCTCGCTCATAACGGCATCAAAGCCGATATAAACCATATTTTCCATTGGATAATTTCGGGTAAAGGTTGTTTTCCCGGCTCCCGGAATACCGCCCATATGCACCAGCTTCGGCTGCACGGAGCTAACTGCCCGACGCATCATTTTTTTGAGTATATCCTCATATTCGGGGCAACGAATATCTTCATAGCTCCGATTGATGGTCTCTTTAATATTAGGCAGCAAATCTTCTAGTTTCATAAAACTTTCTTCTTTATAAAACACCTAGGATAAAGCTAGTAACTATCCTTTTTGTTAAATTTTGTCAATCTGTTTTTTTATCACCCGTTACTGTGTTTTGAAAACAGAGGCAAACAATTAAACAAATAAATTTTATCAACGCCGTTTTTGTGCTTAACCTTAAACAAAGGCAACCCCAAAAACGAGATTCTGGTTTGCTTGTTTTTGTTTTTAATTTTCACCAATGGGAGCTTGCCAAACAAATAAATCGTTTCTGTTTTAAAGGCTTCGCAATTGCTATAGGGCTTTTTGCTCGGCTTAATTTTCAGAGCATTGCGCAGATAATTCCATGAATCTTTACGGTTTTCGTTTAAGCGGCGATAAACTTCGTCATAGTCAATTTTTTCCTCAAGCATGCTAAGTGAAATATCTTCCAGCTTTTTAACGAAGCGCTTGCGGTTGATGCCAAGCGTGTCAAACAAGCTTTCAATGCGCGAGTTTCCGCCGAAATCTCGGGGAATACAAACAAAATTCTTTTTAAAAAGAATGGCAAAAACGCAAGCATGGAAAGAATCTGCAATAATAAAACTTGCATTTTTCATGCGTTCAAGCCAGGTTCCGACCGTGTTAAATTTGCCGTCTTTGTCTTTAAGCACGTTAACAAAAGCAAAATCACGCTTCAAAGAGGCGAGGGTGTCGGCAAAACTTATTTCTTTTACCTTTTCATCATCTATCAACATATAGCCGATATATTTTTGTCCTATCGGCGCAACTTTTTCACTGTCGATAATCTCCTGATAATCTTCGGCATCTAAGAGCAAAGTCGGGTCTAAAACTTGTTTGGCCTCAACTTTAAAAATATCTTTGCAAATTTTAACGCCGGATTTCTCTCTGACGGAAATGGCGTCAAAGCGAGCCAACAACTCGCGTCCGGCCTTAATCTCTTCTTCTTTTCCCTCATAAACATCACTGCCGAAACTCGGTGCATAAGAAATCAGAGTTTTATTGCCGTAAGCCCAGTTTAGCATATATTTTCCGTTATAAGTCCAACGCCAAACCTGATCAGCACCGACCACGATTTTTTCAAAATTTTTGCTTAACCTGTCCAAATCGCTTTTGGTACGACAAAGTTTGGTTCTGACCATAAATTTATTACGAAAATCTTCAAAACTTGAGGTATCGCCGACAAAAGCATC
>CALXWF010000112.1 GCA_944392285.1 uncultured Alphaproteobacteria bacterium
ATGATGTCTATAAAGATGTTTTGATTGATGATGATGCCAAGAGAAAAGAGCGTACAAACTCGCGCAATCCGCAGGTCGTAGGCAGCACGCTGAGCTCAAGTAGCGGCGGCTCCAGTTCGGTAGTCTATGAGACTGAAGACAGCGGGGCTCAAGCTGCAGGCACGCCCTTAATCAGTGACAAAAAATATTCCGAAACCTCCAAGCCGCAAACGGTAGCGCCGCCGCCTCCGCCTCTGGTTGCTTCTCAGCCGACAAGCACGCCGCAGCCTCAGGCAACAACGCCGCGCCCGCAAGGAGGTTCAAATAGCAACAGCGGTGTTCCGCAGCTGTTTTAAGGAGGATAGGAATGAGTTTTACCGTATTAGAATCAATCCTGCGCCCATTGTCTTATTGGTATAACCAAGACAATATTGAAGAGGTTGCAATCAACCGCGGCGGCCAGATATGGCTGCGCCTGCGCGGTAAAAGAGCCTATCCTTGGGTTATGTATAAAGATGAAAAACTAAGCAAAGAATATTTAACCGATTTGCTTTACATCATTGCCAATACTTACGAACTGCCCTTTGATCCGGTACAAGGAACGCCGGTCGTCTATGCAACCATCCCCGGAGAACATCGTTTTTCGGCCATAGCGGGCAAAAACGTTATGTATGACCAAGATGATTTGACCGGAGGCATCGCCCTGACAATTCGTGTTCACAGTGACGACGTTGCCTTTGGCTTGCAAGATTACGGCTTAAGCCAAGGCAGCGGCTTGCACAAAATAAACCCGCTTAAGGACATTAAAGATCCGGAAGATCCTTATGAAAGGCTATTGTTGAGCATAAAAAGAGGAGACCACATCTTGGTATCCGGTGCGACCTCAACCGGTAAGACCACATTCTTAAACAATCTGCTTAAGATTTTAGACATTCACAAACGCATTGTCACCATTGAAGATACGCGCGAGCTTTTAGTTCCGCACCCCAATAGAGTTCATCTGGTCTTGTCGCGTACCGAACAGTCCAACCAAATGGACTATGCCAAAGTTATTGACCTTGTAGTTCGTTTCACGCCGGATGCTATCATTGGCGGTGAGATATCAACCAACAACGCCGGAACCATTTGGGAGCTTATGGGCTCAGGCCATGATAACTGTCTGGCGACCATCCACGCTGAGAGTTCTGAAGCTGCCTATGAAGCCTTTACGGATAGAATTTTACACTCTTATCCAACCATAGACCGCCGCAAGACCATTGAAGAAATGCACAAAAAGCTGCGCGTCGTTCAAATCAACCGTGACGGCAACTTGCGTGCAATTACTGAGGTAACCTAAAAAAATATCTATTGCAAAGGCGGAATGTTAAACTGACCGATTTCACCGGGTTTTATTTTAGTGCTTGAATAGCGCATATTTCCGGTCTCAATCACAAACCTTTGTCTTCCGGTCAATTGCGAAGCCAAATCATAAAAATCTCTGGCATTAAGCTCTTGGCGCTGCGGGTTCATCAAATATAAAACGCAGCCTTGCGTCTTTTCGGCTACACCGCAGCGTGCACGCCCGCGCGGTACTTCAGCGTTAATAACCACGCCTTGCAAACCGTCGCGAACCACTGTTTGTGTTCCAAAAAAGAATTTGCCGACAAGCAGACCCAAAAATAAGGCGCCGCCGACGGCAATAGCCGCAATTTTTTTAGAAATTGTATCACCGCTCAAAAAAGACTCTTGCGGGGCAAAATCCAAAGCATTTTCATCAATAAATTGCGGTTGCTCGTTTTTCTGATATTCAGAGACTTGTGAATTAACACTCGGCAAATTTTCAGGCTCATCAAGAAAACTATCCAAGTCAAAATCTTGAGAATTTTCACTCACGTCATTTTGCAAATTTTGCTGAGTCGTAAAAGGATTTGAGGCGCTCTGGGCCATGTTTTGACCGGGTGTGGGTGCATCTTCGGGCATAAGGCGTCTGACAGGGCGTTTAACCTTTTTAAGACGCACGCCGGCAGCATTGGTAATGATGTTATTATTGTTTTCTTGATCCATGTTTTTGGCCTTAGTTTAGTTTTGCATTATTTAACAAGTGTTTGTTGGTTTTCAAGGTGCGAATAATTCTCGGTACCATAAAGACAACTGTTTCCGAGTTCTTTGCATCTTTGCTGAAAATCTGATCGGGGATACCGATAATCATAAAGTTTTCACCAAGTTTGCTGCGAACATTAAATTGCGTAATCTCGCCTTCGGGCACATCAAGCGTAATCTGTGAAAAGATTTTATTATTTTGTTCCAAAGAGGCTTTTGCCAAGATAGACAAGTTTGCGCCCAAAGCACTGCGGCTGCCGCATTTGCCGATATCAAAACGCGAATACCACAGATTCGGCACCACAAAGCGTCCCTCGGCAATTTGTTCGACTTTTGCCTGTTGCGCCAAAAAGGCACTGAGTGTTGCAATATTCAGGTTGTCAGATGTCGTTAAAACTCTGCCGATAACGCCGGTTTTTGCGGTTTTGATTGTTCCGTAATCAAACACATGCAAAAGGGCTTGCCAGTTAATATCATTTTTATCGCCGAAAGGATAGATTCTGAAGACGCTGACATCATAGGTAATCAGCAATGGGTTCTCTTCAAAATAGCCGATAAGTTTCAAAATTTTGTTTTTCAGCTCAAAATCGGCATCAAAGGTAATGGAATAATCATCCCAGTCTGATGTAATATCGGTGATTCCCGAGCCGCGCAGCACGTCAAGGATGCCGAGCAAAATCGGCCGTGATTTCGGCACATAAAGGCTAAAATTAGCTTTTCTGCTGATGCGCAAAGTTTTATTATTTGCATCATAAGAATAATAAATTTCGGCGGCATCTGCAATCATGGACACAACTTCAGAAAGCTCTCCGCGCAAGTTTTCAGCCGAAATACTGGCATAAGGAGCATCTTTGGCAATCAGTTTAATATTTGCTTCTTTCAACAACTTGCTCAAAGCTTTTTCGGCTGGCATGGTGTCAAAAGAAAAACCGGTAACCTCATAGCGCGGCAAAAGGTCATTGGTGCCGTTTCTTACCAAATTAAATGCCTTAACATTGTAAGGAATGGTTGAAATCATTTGCTGTGTCTGCCAGTTAACCGAGCAGCGCAAAGGCGTTTCCAGGTCAAGGGCGCTGGCTCCTTCGGGCGTGCGTATAAGGTTAGAGTCTTCGGGCACCACAATATCGGCACTGATATCGCCGGAAATCTGCATAACTTTAGCATCTTCAGGCTGACTGTTTTGGCAAGAAGCTAAAAAAAAGATTGTAAAAACTGCGGTAAAGACCGCAACAATATGTTTTATCTTATCCATGGTACTAACTACCGCTTTCAGTTTTTTTTGGTGCCGAAGAATTTGGTGTGTTCGGACGTTGAGTTTGCGGCGCATGCGCTTGCTGAGCTTGTCCGGCAGGACGAGGCGCCTGAGTATTTGTGTTTTTCTGTGCCGAGGTCACATTTTGAGGCGGAATTTTCTTTACGCCCAATGCATCGTCATCAAATTGTTGTTTTTCAATATGATTCTCGCTCATCAACTTATCAATGAGCTGGTCCATATTCATGCCGGCGCCAACGGTTGGGTCGTCTGGCGGTACAATATCGCCGAGAGCGGCTTTCATCTTTTCCAGCTCTTTATTGTCTTGTTTAATCATATCGGGAGAGGAGTTATTTTGGAGCTCTTGCTGATATTCGCGCAGATTTTTTTTCAAAGCCTCAACCCCGCCGGGAATCTTTTTTTCAACATAAGGATAAAGCTCTTTATGGGTCAAGACATATTCGCCGGTTTCACTAATTTCTTCAAGCACATCAAGAATATAGCCATAAAAGGGATATTCTTCCATGGCAATATTTCCTTTGCGCACGCAGCGCGCGGCAATTCGCGAAATGGTCCTGTCCAAATAATCTTTCAAAAGAATATAATTGTCGAGATACCATAAAGTATCTTTACTGACGCTGATATTTTCTTTTTCAGGCTGTTGTTCCATAAAAAGCTCCTCTTTTTTTCTAATTTAGATGAGCAAAGCTGCTTTGTAAATTATTTTCTTATTATTTTACATCACTATTCGCTTGATAAGGGTCGCCGGTCGCATTTTCTTCACCCAACAAAGCCGGAATAACCGGCGGCAAGTCCGGATTCTCTGAAATTTTATCACTCATCGGTGTGGCAGGGTTTGAGACATCTTGTTGGTTAAACAAAATATCTGTCTTAATATCCGTAAGCGGAGAGTTTTCTTCATTTGCCAGATTCGGTGAATATGGGTCAATATCTTCGGCAGGCACTTCCTCATATTCCCACTCCCAGTCTTGAGCTTCGGCTTCAGCTTTGGGGGCGGTTTCTTCGGCGGGTACTTCCTCATATTCCCACTCCCAGTCTTGGGCTTCGGCTTCATCTTGGGGGGCGGTTTCTTCGGCAGGCACTTCCTCATATTCCCACTCCCAGTCTTGAGCTGCGGCTTCATCTTGGGGGGCGGCTTCTTCGGCGGGTACTTCCTCATATTCCCACTCCCAGTCTTGGGCTTCGGCTTCAGCTTTGGGGGCGGTTTCTTCGGCAGGCACTTCCTCATATCCCCACTCCCAATCTTGAGCTTCGGCCTCATCTTGGGGGGCAGCTTCTTCGGTGGGCACTTCCTCATATTCCGGCTCTTGAGTCGAATTTTCATCAGCCAAAGAAACTTCGCGGTCTTTTTCTTCTTCTTCGCTATTATCAAGCCAAATATTTGTATGCGTGGCATCTTCGGGAAGATCTGTGCCGTAACTGTCTAAATCAACAGTACTATCGGCATTTTCTTGCAGTTCTTTTTCTTCCGCCTCAAAAGCCCATTTCCAACGCGATTCTTTAGGCTCTGCGTTATCCTCAGCCACGGGCTCATTTGTTTCGACAGGGGCAACATCATCGCTTTCAAAAGCTTCATCAAGAGAAGCGTTGTCAGCTTCTTCGCTCGCGGTATCTTCTTGCAAGTTTTCGGCAATGCTTGGTTCGGCCGTGTCAAAATCAAATAAGGAGCTGTCTAATCCGCCGGCATCTTGCCTGGGTTTGTTCTCAAGGCTCTCGGAGGGCTCCGTCGCAAAGTCTTCGGATGAGAAATCAAAATCCTCAAGCTTGTCAAAATCAAAGATATCATTGT
>CALXWF010000113.1 GCA_944392285.1 uncultured Alphaproteobacteria bacterium
GCAAAAAATTTTTGCAGAACAAAAAGAGAACAGTTAATATTTTACTAAATATTCCCATTGATTCCCAAAAAATCCCATGATATACCATAGGCATAAAACAATTTGTTTCTTGAGGCAGGAATGAGAAAAACTTTTCTCTTTATGGATACAATTTTTAACAAGGTTGACGCCAAGGGCCGCGTCTCCCTTCCTGCCGACTACCGCGCCATTGTTAAAGAAGCCGCTTCTGAGATTGTGTGCTATCGCAGCCTTACCTCTCCTTGTATTGAAGGATGCTTGGAAGATTTGCTTGAGAAATTGGCGCAAGATATGGAAAATTCGTTAGACTTTTTCTCTCAAGAACAAGATGATTTGACCAATTTGATTTTCGGCGACGCCAAAAGACAAACTTTTGACAGCACCGGACGTATTATGCTTTCCGAAAAGCTCTTGAAACATGCTGATATTACGGATTGTGCCGTTTTTGTCGGTAAGGGGCGTAAATTTCAAATCTGGAACCCGGAAAACTGGAAAAAAGAAGAAGAGCGGATTCGTGCGGAAGTTTTGAAAAAACGTCCGTCACTTAAAACTCCCGGGGAGGCAAAATAATGTTACCAGAGAGTTATCAAAAGCATTTTCCGGTTATGTTGCAAGAGGTTTTGACCTGCCTTAAGCCGCAGAATGGCAAAATTTATGCCGATGCAACTTTTGGCAACGGCGGATACAGCGAAGCGATTCTTAAAGCTGCCGATTGTAAAGTGATTGCTCTTGACCGTGATCCGGCTGTTCTCCCCCGCGCTGAAGAAATGAAAAAAATCTATGGTTCTCGCTTTGATTTTCGCCCGGGGCAATTTAGCGATTTTTCTTCTCTTATTTCTGAAGATTTGGACGGCGCGGTCTTTGATATCGGCGTTTCTTCCATGCAGTTAGATGAAGCCGAACGCGGTTTTTCTTTCAATAAAGACGCGGCTTTGGACATGCGCATGTCTCAAAGCGGGCTGAGCGCCGCCGATATTGTAAATAATTATGATGAGGCCGAAATTGCCGATATTCTTTATAAATACGGCGAAGAAAGAAAATCCAGACAGATTGCGCGCAGAATTGTTGAAGCAAGAAAAACAGCGCCGATTACAACGACCAAACAACTGGCCGAAATTATTTATGGCGTTATTCATAAAAAATTTAATGAAATTGACCCGGCAACGCGTAGTTTTCAGGCCTTGCGCATTGCCGTGAATAATGAACTTGAAGAATTGGAAAAAGGATTGAAAGGCGCCGCCCAAAGACTGGCTCCCGGCGGCAGACTTATGGTTGTGACCTTCCACTCGTTGGAAGACCGTATCGTTAAAAACTTTTTCAATGAAAATTCCGGTAAAAGCAAAGGTGTGTCTCGCTATATGCCGGAAGTTAAACCCCTTGACGACGTTCTCTTTGCAGAATGCTCAAAAGCAATGGCGCCCAGCGCGGAAGAATGTGCGCTCAATAAACGCTCTCGCTCGGCAAAATTGCGTTACGCCGTCAAAAAAGCCACCTCAAGCGAAACCAGAAAGGATTAAGCGATGAACAGTACAAAAACAGCAGCTTTGGTTTTGTGGGCAGCCCTGCCCTGCCTCTTGGGTTTTGGTATCTTGGTCATGAAAAACCAAGTCCAAAACTTGGAAAAAGAACTTGTCAGCATTAATCGGGATATTCAAGACGACATTAAAACCATTCACGTTTTGAAGGCCGAATGGAGCCATTTGAACTCTCCGGCAAGGTTAAGAAAGCTCGCTTTCAAACATATTTCTTTAAATCCTATCAAGGCTGAACAAATTATTAACTATTCTGCGTTACCATTTGAATATGAAAACAACGACACGAATCGTCGGTTGTTGGCTCAGAAAAATATAGCCGGTTATGCCGAGCATAATAAAAACTTGAAAAAATTGGTTAAAGCTCAGCGTTAACGCTCAAGAATAAAAAGGTTGTTGCAGAATGTTGGGAAAGTATTTTTCCAAAGGTAAAAAAGATGATTTCTATCTTCCGGGAGAAGAAATTAAGCTCGGAAAAAATATCGGGAGTTATATTCCCGAAAAAGACCCTCTTGCCACTTGCAAAAATAGGTTAGCCCTCGCCGCGCTGGGTTTTGTTTGCGTTTATGCCGTAATTGCGCTGCGTTTGTTTGATGTCTGTATTTCAGGTGATTATGTTGCCAGAAAAGAAAACGCCAGTGCCTCTCAAGCAAGAGTTTTAATCTCTAACCCCATTAAACGTGCCGATATTTTAGACAGAAACGGCGTTGTTATTGCCACATCTTTGCCGACCGTTAATCTTTATGCCAATCCGAGCAAAATTTTTAACCCTAAAAAAACTGCCCAAGAACTCAGCAAAATTTTGCCCGAACTTAAATATGAAACAATTTATCGCAAACTTACCAGCAATTCAAAATTTGTATATATAAAGCGCAATCTGACCCCTTCACAACAATATCAGATTAATTATCTCGGTGTACCGGGGCTGGAATTTGAAAACGGTGAAAAACGCATTTATCCGCACAAAAATTTGTTTGCTCATATTTTGGGATCTACCAATATTGATAATGTCGGCGTTTCAGGCATTGAAAAAGAGCTTAATGAGCGCCTGACTCAATCTGATATTCCGCTGCAGTTGACCGTTGACGCCGGCATTCAAGACACAATACGCCTTCATCTCGCCGAGGCTGTTAAAAAATTTAGAGCAATTTCAGGTACGGCTATTTTAATGGATACAAATACCAGCGAAATTATTGCCATGGTTTCTTTGCCCGACTACGACCCAAACAGCTCGATTAACCCAAATTCAAAAGCTTTGTTTAACATGGCCACCAAAGGTGTTTATGAGCCGGGTTCGGTTCTTAAAATCTTTAATGCCGCGATGTCTTTAGACAGCGGAAAAGTTCGCGTTGCCGATAAATTTGATGCGACGGAACCCTTGAAACTCAAATATAATGTCATTAAAGATTATAAGGGTGAAAATCGCTGGCTTTCGGTTCCCGAGATTATGATTTACTCCTCTAATATCGGCTCAGCGCGCATGGCTTTGAAAGTCGGCGGTAATGAACAAAAAGATTTTATGCAAAAAATCGGTTTCTTTGATGAGCTGGACATTGAGGTTGCCGAAAAAGGACGCCCGATTAAACCAAACGGTTGGAGTGAAGGCACCATTGCAACGGTTGCTTACGGCTATGGCTTGGCCGTCACCCCTTTGCATGTTATTACGGCTTTTTCAGCCGTGGTTAACGGCGGAATTTATCATAAACCGACGCTTTTAAAAACCGCCGAGCATGATGACGGTAAAAGAATTATCTCTTATAACACCTCAAAATCCATGCGCGATTTGTTGCGTCTGGTGGTGGTTGAAGGGTCCGGTAAAAGAGCCAATGTTAAAGGCTATGAAGTTGCCGGGAAAACGGGTACGGCTCTTAAGCTCTCTGATGACGGAAAATATGTAAACAAAAAAGTTCGTACAACGTTTGTTGCCACTTTCCCGGTATCAAACCCGCGCTACTCTTTGCTTTTAATGATGGATGAACCCAAAGCCACCGATGAAACCTGTGGCTATGTAACATCAGGTTGGAATGCGGTTCCAACAGCCGGAAAGCTCATTGAAGATTTGGCACCGCAACTTAACATTAAGGCTAATTATGACCTTGATGAACAACGTCGCTCACGCATTATTGAAGCCGCATATTAACCCAAAATAGATATCCCCCAGTAAACTGGGGGATATCTATTAACTTGAAGCATAATAAAACCCCTCACCTTGAAAAAGGGAGGGGGTTTTTGTTTGTAGGACTAGAATCCTTCAGTATCTAAGCGTTTCCGAAGCTGTTTGCGGGCTCTTCTGATTGCCTCAGCCTGACGGCGGGCTTTTTTCTCAGAGGCCTTTTCATGATGACGTCTCAATTTCATCTCGCGGAAAATACCTTCACGCTGCATTTTCTTTTTCAAGACTTTCAGAGATTGGTTGACATCATTACCGATAACAGTAACCTGAACCACTTAAATCACCCCATTTCAATCTTATTAATGGTTAATATCAAAAGAAACCTGATTCTCATCAGGTTTCTGTGTTGTAACATATAAATATATCTATTGCAACTGATTTTTTAGGCAATGATATTCGGCGTAATCTTGGCTTCTACCGTTTTTATCTTGCTTTTTAAACCGGTACGCAAAGTATTAAGCTGTTTGGCCTTGAAAAAATCAATCGTTTGGTTCTTGGCCACCAACTGACGAATGTCTGAGCAAACACGGCGCTCTTCCAAGCGCAGTTCACACAATTGATGTTGGAGCTTGCCCAAATTGTTTTGATTAAACATTAATTTAACCCCTTTGCGTTGACTAAAAAAAATATAGATGAAAAAAACTTATTTTTTGTTGGAACTTCCCAACTTTTGTTGTAATAGAGTATACAGCAAAATATCGTAATTTGCAACATAATAATAACATTTGAGGAGTTTTAGATGAGTCAGACAAAAAGAATAGGTATCCTGACCAGCGGCGGGGATTGCGCCGGTTTAAATGCTGTTATCAGAGCTGTGGTTAACTCTGCCAGCCGTTTGGGCTGGGAAGTTTACGGTATCAAGAACGGTACCGACGGCTTGACCGAACGCCCTTTGCAATATGAAATTTTGACGGTTCATAATTTTTCTGATACACCTTGGCCCAGAATCAGCGGTTCTTATCTCGGCTCTCTTAATAAGGGCGTGAAAATGGACTCGCTTGAAGAAATGTCTAAAAGATTCGGCGAAGGCGCAAAAACCCTCGGATTAGACGCTGTGGTCGTTGTCGGCGGCGACGGCTCCATGAATATTGTCAGCAATTATTGCCGCAATGCCGGTATTAAAATGATCGGTATTCCCAAAACCATTGATAATGATACGCCGATTACCGAATTTTCCGTCGGCTTTAACTCTGCTTGTCAGGTTTGTACCAGCGCCATTGACAGCTTGGATGCTACCGCTCGTTCTCACAGCAGAGCCTTGATTTTGGAAGTTATGGGAAGAGATGCCGGACACTTGGCCATGCACTCTGCTTTGGCCGGCGGTGCTGACGTTTGCTTAGTGCCTGAAATTCCCTATTCTATTGACGGCATTATCAATAAGCTGAAAGAAATTAAAACTTCCGGCAGAAACCATGCCGTTATCGTCGTATCTGAAGGTATTAAAACCGAAAGCGGCGAGCATGTTACCGGCGCTAAAAATGTTATCGGTGAAAATGTATACGGCGGTATCGGCCAATATTTGAGCGCCGAAATTAATAAACGTTATGACGGATTCCAAACCAGAGTTACCGTGCTCGGACATATTCAACGCTCCGGCACACCGACCTCTTTTGACCGCGCTTTGGCTGCTGTTTTTGGCGCAAAAGCCATTGAACTGTTGGAAAAAGGTGAAAATAATAAAATGGTGGTTTGGGAAGACGGTCACGCCGTTCCTTATGCTCTGGAAGATGTGGTTAAACAAGGAACAACTTTGCTTGACACCAATAGCGATTATGTTAAAGCCGCTGTTTCTCTCGGCATGTATGTCGGCGAAGTTGATAAAAAATAATCTCTTTTTCCGCTTCATAAAAAAACCCGCAAGCTGCGGGTTTTTTTATTATTTCTTTTGCAAAAGTTTTTCAATATCACTTGGAAAATTTATATCCGCCAAAAGTTTGGCATCTTTGATTTTGGTCTCTGTCGTATAATCAGAATGCTCTACAAAAACCGGGCGTATGGCTGCATTTTCAGGTACAATATCTGCCTGGTCATATAAACTCTTACTCCACAAAACCGGATTATATTTAACCCCGCCCAAACTCAAAACACCGACATATTTGGTCTTATCTGCCGGAAATGATGCTATCATCTTGTCTAATATCTCCGGCGTTAGGTTTGGCATATCTGCCGGAATCAGCAAAGCTCCGTCACAAAACCCCGGCACAGATTTTAACCCTAAATTGATGGAAGATTTTACCCCGACTTGATAATTGGGATTATAAATAATGTTTACATCAATGTTTTCCATGCAATTTTCAAGTTCTGCCGCATTATAACCGGTTACGACAAATACCGGCGATGCCTTCGATTTTATGGCCGCATGTACTGCTTTCATAAACAGAGGCTCTCCCCCGACATCTAACATCAGTTTATTGCGACCGGCGCGCCCGCCGCTGCCTGCCGCTAAAACCACCGCCGCAACCCTTGCCGCGCCGCCGGCTTTGCGCTCTGCCCCTTTGATTAAATCTTCTTCTTCCAACGGAGTTAATTTTTGCTTTGGCGTCAATAAAACATTTTGCGGACGCGAAAAATCAAAGGCGTTTAGTTTTTCACTGACAATGGCTTGTTTTATATACAAATCCGCCAAAGCAGAGCCCTTATCGCCATAAGCATAAGGCACAGAGATAATGCGACTGCCGCGTTTGCCGGCAATAATTAAATCAGACGCGCCGACTTCCGGAATGTCATAATTAACAATTTCATCTACGAAACGCGTTATGGCCGTCGGAATAATATCTGCAGGATGCGAACTACGCAAACCGCCTAAGATGAAAATAACCTCATTGCCTTCATTTACGGCTCGTTGAATGGCATCAGCCAAAGGCTCTATTTCATATTTGGCATGATATTCATTGGCAAAATCAAGATTTAAGCCTTGGAAATTTTTGACCAAAGCCTTTACATTTGTCATAAAATGTGCCGTTTCGGCTTCGTTATCATAAAAATCAGCATAGATTAAGGCCGTCTTTCGGTGAATGGCTTCATCTATGGCAAAAAGCTCCGTATTGCCGGCCAAGCTATATAAAATTTCATCAACTTTGGCTCCGTCAACCATGGCATAAGTGGTTTCAAGCTCGGCAATGATTTCTCCTTCTTTAACAAAGGCATAAGGCTCTTGCGCATTTAGGCGAAAAATGTCTCCTAATCTATTAAACTTGGCTATTCTGTCTGAGGAAGCGGCAAAAATTCCGTCTTTGGCTGCCGTAATTTTGCATAAATTTGCATTTGTAACGGCATAGGCCGTCCCCTCACCGCAAAGTCTGGCGGCAATCATGCCCAAAGCCGTAGATGACGTGATGTCTCCGGCCTCTATTTCTGCACCGAATATGCGGTTAATCCCCATAGCCTTTAGGGCAATAATATCTTCTTCCGTCAGTTGATGACCGGGCATTAAAACCTTGCTGCCAAGCGCTATTTTGCTAAATATTCTGACACCTACCGCCTGATTAACCTTATATTCACGACACTGCATTCGCTTTTCCTTTGTGGTTTGTTTTCTTTATTTTATATAATAATGATTAATTAATTGTAAGCTCCAAAAAAAATGGGAAGGTAAAAACCTTCCCATTTGTAACCAACGCAATATATTAACGTTTGGAGAATTGGAAACTGCGGCGAGCTTTGGCGCGACCGAATTTCTTACGTTCTACCGTACGAGCATCACGCGTTAAGAAGCCGGCTTTCTTCAAAACCGTTCTTAATTCAGGCTCATATTCATTCAAAGCCTTGGCAATGCCGTGTTTAATCGCACCGGCTTGACCGGACAAACCACCGCCTTTAACCGTGCAGATTACGTCAAATTCATTCTCGCGATTAGCAACCTCAAAAGGTTGGTTGATAATCATCTTCAAAACCGGACGAGCAAAATATTGGTCTAATGATTTGTCATTAATCGTAATATTGCCTTTACCGGGTTTAATCCATACGCGGGCAACAGCGTCTTTTCTTTTGCCGGTGGCATAAGAACGACCCTGTTTGTCTTTGTTGGGTTTGCGAGGGGCAACAGCCGCTTCACTACGGGCAGCTGCTTTAATGTCTTGCAATGATTCAATTTTCTCAGCCATTATAATGCGCTCCTCTTATTTTTGGGGTTCATGGATGCAATGTCCAGAACTTCCGGATTCTGTGCCGTATGCGGATGTTCGGCACCGGCATAAATTTTTAATTTGGTCATTTGTTGACGGCCGAGCGGATTGCGTGAAATCATGCGCTCAACAGCCTTTTCAATAACGCGACCGGGGAAACGACCTTCAAGAATCTTTCCGGCAGTGGCCGCTTTGATACCGCCGACATAGCCCGTGTGTTTGTAATAAACTTTATCACTCAGCTTTTTGCCGGTCAGCTTAACTTTGTCGGCATTGATAACGATGACATAGTCGCCGCAGTCCAAATTCGGAACATAGGAAGGTTTGTGTTTGCCACGCAGAATTTTGGAGATTTCTGCGGCTAAACGGCCCAAAACAACACCTTCAGCATCAACGACATACCATTTTCTTTCAATGTCAGATGGTTTGGTT
>CALXWF010000114.1 GCA_944392285.1 uncultured Alphaproteobacteria bacterium
CAATAAAAAAAATATGCATTATAAGTTCTCACGTTTGGTGCAATGCCGATGCTCAGGTAGCTCAGTCGGTAGAGCAGAGGACTGAAAATCCTCGTGTCGGCGGTTCGATCCCGTCCCTGAGCACCATCTAAAAGCCTTGGTTTTCCAAGGCTTTTGTTGTATTTGTGATGCTTTTGTCCTTGAAAATTTGTAAAGAGTTTTTACATTTTAAGTCATGTTTTGTTTGTGATGAGGATAAGATGAAAAAAATTTGTTTTGGTTTGGCTTTCTCTCTTTATTGCACATCAGCTTTGGCTTTGACACAAGAAGTTCCGGCAGGGCAGACCGTCAGTAACGGTATGGTTGATTCTATTTTTACGCAAAATGTGTATGGCACAACCAATGATTATTCTATTTTGGGAACGCAAAATGTTATGAGCGGCGGTGTGGCCAATAATTCTTATTTATATTCTTATGCTCAGCAAAATGTTATGAGCGGCGGGGTGGCAACAGGAACAAATATTCAGCGTTCGGCCATACAGACCGTGAGCGGCGAGAGTTTTGGCAGTCTTGTTAATTCTTCCGGTTCCATGAAAGTTAACAGCGGCGGAAAAGCCAGTGATACGATTGTTAACGGAGGCAGCTTGTCTGTTTTGGGCGGTGGCGAGGCAGATGGGACAATTTTGAAAAGCGGTAATTTTTCGGTTGCGGCAAGTGCTACGGCAACAAATACACAAATCAATTCCGGCACGATGAAAGTGTATGGTGTGGATGAAAACGCGGTTTTAAATGGCGGGCTTCAGGTTATTAACAGCGGGGCGACAGCAAGCGGAACCCAAATTTATGGCGGAAGACAAGAGGTAGACGGTAGTGCTGTTGCAACAAGTTTGTTCGGCGGCCGGCAAATTGTTTTTTCGGGAGCTTCGCTTTCTGATGCGGTGGTTGAAGACGGTCGATTGGAAATGTCTTCAGGCTCAAACTTAAACGGTTTAACTCTTAACGGCGGTAAGGCAGAAATCGCCTCAGGTGTTAATATCAGCGGTGTTACCACACTTAACGGCGGTGTCTTGTCAAACTTGGGAGATAATATCATTGCCGATTTGCAAATGAACGGCGGAACCGTTAAAATGTCCGGAGGTTATAGCCGCTTGACGGTTAATAATTTGGAAGGAAGCGGTAATTTTTATCTCAAAAGCGAAGCAGATATTTCACTCGGAGATGAGTTGGTCGTTAAAGCCGGTTCGGGAAATTTTGCGGTTTCTATGATAGATTATAGTGTCGGGGAAGAATTTCCGGCAGATATTCCGTTAATTAAAAGTGACAGCCCCGATACGAAGTTTTATCTTACCGGCGGTGCGGTTGATATCGGTGCTTTTCGCTATGATTTGGCTCAGGTCGGAGATCAGTGGTTCTTGCAAAAAACACCTATCGCTTCAGATACATCGGTTATTGCGAAAAATACATTTGTAGCCGTCAGCTCTATTTTTTATTCACATCTTAATAGTTTGGGCAACCGTTTCGGTGATTTGCGCTTTAATAAAAAAAGCGGTTTTTGGATTCACGGACTTGGTCGAAATATGCACTTGAGCTTTGATGACGGGACAAAAAGTCGGGTGAATATGGAAGGTGTGCAAATAGGTTTTGATAAAGAAATTGAACAAGATTTTGTGGCTGACTGGCGAGTTGGTCTGTTTGCCGGTTATAGTGATGCAAGGCAAAAATTTGATCGTAACGGCCGCGGTGATGCCGATACCCAAAGCTTTGGCGTGTATACAACACTTGGCACCGCTAGCGGGTGGTACGGAGATTTTAGCTCAACTTATTATCGTCATAAGCAAAAAGTGCAAAGTTATCTGCCGACAGGTGATGATGTTTATGGCAGCTATGATTTAGACGGTTGGAGCGTGTCGGCTCAAGTCGGTAAAAGGTGGATGTTTAAAGAGCTTTGGTTTGCAGAGCCTCAGTTACAACTCTCATATCTTGATTTGCAAGATGTTGATTATCGAACAAATTATAATACCCGCGTTGAAGGAAACTATGGCGGTGCAACCATGGTGCGTGCCGGTGTCATGTTGGGGCGCAGGTTTGATGATTATCTTGATTTCCCGATGGAAAGTTTTGTCAGCTTTAGTTTGTTGCATGATTTTGACGGACAGGGCAAAGTCAGTGTTGCCGGTTATGAGTTCACGGAAGATTTAAGCGGAAGTTTTTATGAACTTGGTTTGGGGGTTAATGCTGAGGTTAAAGAAAAATTTAGCCTTTATGCCAAAGTTAATACCTTGTGGGGAGATCGTTTAGATGTTCCGTTTGATATTAACTTCGGCTTAAAGTATGAGTTTTGAGGTTAAAATTCTTGTAAAGCGTAAAGGTCTTTGACTTTCCAGCTGTTGTCTTGAAGGTTCATGACATAGATAATTGTGCCGTTGCAGAGGCCGAACCAATTACCGTTACATTGGCTTTGGGTAATAACCTCAACCGTGCTGTCTTGAAGCGGACGTATTTTTTTGATTTGGTATGACAGTTCGTTCGGGCGGTCAAGACTTTCATCTTCCATAAAGATAAAGCGCGGCATTTTGCTTTTGTCACACTCGGAAAATTTGGGATTTAAGGTGCATTTTACGGCCAAATTTATGGCGCAAATCATTTGGCTGTCGTCTTGGCAACCTGTTTGTAAATCAGAGGCTTTGAAAGCAAAAACTTTATCTTCATAGTTAAGTTCTTGTGTGGCAATGTTTGTTTCTTGTTGATTTTGTGTTGCAGTGTTTTCTTCATCAGAACAGCCGCTGAGTGTGAGCAAGGCAAGTATGATATAGGCATATTTTTTCATTTATCTCTCCTTATGTGTGTTGTGTTTTAATATAATAAATCAGTGCTTTTTGGCAAGAGGATAAATAAAAAAGGAAGAGCTTTCACTCTTCCTTTTGATGAAAATAAAATCTTCTAAATTAGAAGTTATACTTAGCACCGAGGGAGTATTCCATCATGTGGTCAGCTTCATCAATTTTATCTAAGCCGATATAACGGGCTACAGCTCTGACGCTCCAGTTGTTGTCAATGCTGTATTGAGCACCGAGACCTAAACGATAACCATAGCCGTGGTCTCTGCTCTTTTCACTGGTGCCATAAGTAAATTTGTTGGTAACGGTATATTCAGCAATACCGGCGGTACCGAGCAAAGAGAAAGTTTGGTCACAACCTAAGGGAAGGTAGCCGTATACATCCAAACCATAAGCCTGGAAAGAAGATTTGTCTTTGTAGCCTTCAGCTCTGGAGTTTTGTTTGTCGCTGTCAGAGAGTTGATAGAAAACTTCAACACCAAAATTTTTGTTGTAGTCAGTACCAACGCTTACTTTACCGGCATTGAAATGCGGTCTGGCTTTGGTAACAACAGCGTCAGTATAAGAATAGTCAGCAGCAACATAAGGATTATATTCCATAGCGTTGGCGTTAGCCGCAAAAGCAACGGCAGAAACGGCAACCATTAAAGCACCAAGTGATTTTTTCATTGTAATTTCCTTTTTCCAAAGTTAACTTTTAGGTGAAGAAGTTGTGTGTTTAACTCCATCACGTTTACCACTATAAAGGTTTTATTTTTAAAATAAAGTAAAAATATATTACAAATTTGTTGTTTAGCATTTTTTTTAGTGATATTATATAACAAATATTAGTTTAGAAAGGGCGGAAATGCTTGAATTTGAACAAAAAGGCCGTACCATGATTGAGGTGATTGCGGTTTTGGGGATTATCAGCATGGTGGCAGTCGGTTTGCTTTCCATTATTAATAATGTTTATTCTCGTTATAAAAATTATTCTACCATTAATCAAATTCAAGAATTGCAAAAGTTAATCAGCAACCGCTATGCCTATAAAGGGAATTATAAGGGAATTTCGGCTCAGTCTTTGATTGAGGACAATGCCGCCCCGAAAAGTATGATTATCGGTAAAAAATTATATCATGCCATGCGCAGTGAGGTGACGGTTGCCTCGGCTGATTATGGCGGGGAAGATCGTTCTTATACCATTTTGTTTCCCGGTCTTTCTCGCAAAATGTGCAGCGAGCTCGGGGCTATTGTTTGGACGGTTTCTGATAGTACGGAGCTGGTTGCCGTTACAATTAATAGCAAAAAATATGTATGGCCCGATAAAAAAGGTACAACCGGAAATTTTTTACCGCTTGATTTAATGTCAGCTAATAAATTATGTAATGCTAATGAGGGTGAAAATAAAATCCTTTGGGAATTTCAGTAAAAGAGAGGAATAATCTTTGATTAATGTCAGTGAAGTAAATAAAGCCAAAGATCTTAACCTGAGCAAAAGCAAAAAAGTTTCTGGCGGGGGAGATTTTTCTGCTTATTTGAAAGAAACTATGGGCGAAAAACCGCAAGCGGTGTCGGCAACGGGGGGAATCTCCGTGGCAGATGCCATTTTTGCCGCACAAACGGTTGATGATGCCGTTGAACGCGAGGCCAGAAAGCGTTTGGTAAAACGCGGTAAAACCTTGATTGAAAAACTTGAAGAAATTCGTGATGCTTTGCTTATCGGGGCTATTGCCAAAGATAAATTAATTGAAATTTCTCGTATGGTTAAAGAACAAAAAGTCAGCTGTGAAGATGCCAGACTTGCCGAAATTATCAGCGAAATTGAGCTAAGAGTTGAGGTTGAGCTGGCTAAGTTGATGAAATAGTCTGATAAATGTTTTTTTTGCTTGCAGTTAGCGGTTGAAATATGTATCTTGTCAAGCAATATAAGAAAGAGTTTAACCGAATTTGTTGAATGTTAGGAGATAAACAATGGATACGGCAATTATTCTCCCTCCCGATTATAGGCCTTCAGCCGATGAGGAGTATATGAACGATATGCAGGTTGAATATTTTCGGCAGAAGTTGCTGAATTGGAAAAAGTCATTAATCGCTCAATCCAAAGATACGCTTGATGACTTGAAACAAGGCGGCCTCAACCAACCCGATGATATTGACCGCGCTTCGCTTGAATCCGGAAAATCTTTAGAGCTTCGGACCAGAGATCGGGCACGCAAGCTGATTACAAAGATTGATGAAGCCTTAAAACGTATTGAAGACGGTGTTTACGGTTATTGTGAAGAAACCGGCGATCCTATCGGTATTGAACGGTTGGAAGCTCGTCCGGTTGCAACTCTTTCCATTGAAGCTCAGGAACGTCATGAGCGGATGGAAAAGACTTATGACGATGACGCATAATTAAATCGTTTTATAGGGCATTCAGAGCAATTTTCTGACGGTCTCAAAAAATTCACGTATTTTTTATACGCTAAAAATTTTTTTTCGCCGCTGAAAATTACTCTGACTGTTCCTCTAAAACGATTTACTTTTACATGGTTTATTATCAGCGCCGCTTTTGTAAGGCGGCATTTATTGCAGAAGCTGGAAATGGTAGCACAGGAAAAAGATTTTATTTTAGCCTCTTCTTCGCCGCAAAGGCGACAGCTCTTGGCGCAAATCGGTTATTTGCCAAAAAAAATTCAGCCGGCCGATATTGATGAATCGATTCATAAATTTGAAAAACCTGCCCAATATGTAAAAAGAATGGCCTTGGAAAAAGCACGCAAAGTGGCGGCGCTTTGTCCGAATGAAAATATTTTGGCTTGTGATACTATTGTCAGCGTAAACGGTAAGATTTTGCAAAAAGCCCAAAGTGACGAAGCGCAAACAAAAGTGATGAAGTTGTTGTCAGGCAAGGCGCATCGGGTCTTGAGCGCGGTTTGTCTTATCAGTCGTGACGGGCGAGAGAGTTTGAAGCTGAACACAACCAGAATTTTGATGAAAAAACTTTCGGAAGAAGAGATTAAAACTTATGTGGCCGGGCATGAGTGGGTCGGTTGTGCAGGTTATAAAATTGAGGGCGAGCTGGCTGCTTATGTTAAAAAAATTATCGGTTCTTATTCCGGTGT
>CALXWF010000115.1 GCA_944392285.1 uncultured Alphaproteobacteria bacterium
AAATGTGTATGTTGGCTCATGCCGATAATGAACTTTCCGAAAATGAAACACTTTTAATCGGTAAGGTCGGTTTGGCTATGGGGGTTGATTTGGATAAAATCGCCCAAATCAGTCAATGGGTTATTGACCATATTATTTGGTTGGAAGAAGCTAAAGTTATTTTTGAAGATGCCTAAGCGACGGAGGTTCTAAAATGAGCGATGCCGACAAAATCAGAGAATTACAAGGGCGAGAGCCGAGCCTCGGCGCGGCGCAAAATTTGCGTGTCGATGACAGAAAGTATCAGTTGGTAAAAAAAGGTGTTGACCGCAAGTGTCCGACTTTGGATGAGGAAGAAAAACAGCGGGTTGCAAAAGAGCTGGTTGAAGACCCGAAGAAAAATATTAAAGTCGGTGATGAAGTGTTATCCGGTGCCGATTTGGCTTTTATGGTGGCTGAATCTATTCAGACCATTAACTCTGAGACTAATCCGGAGCAAGAATATTGGCGTTGGATTGATGAAGGGCAAGATATTATTCATGAAATGACGGATGGCGAAATTACCCATGGAGATATCTCGCATCGTGAAGAGTTTTTGGCAGATTTGGATCAGCGCGAAATTGAAATTCGCAATTGCGTGGCTTTGTATCGTAGCAGTAACTCGCCAAAAGCTAAAGAAAAACTTGAATTTTTGATGATAAAATGGGCCAAACTTTTGGAAATTCGCAGCGCGATTAAAAGCAGTACCAAAGATAAAGAAGATGCTCAGAAAACACCTGAGCCAAAAGAAGAAGAGCGCCTTAAGGCCGGAAAATATTTGGTGTTGCTCGCGGCAATTAAAAATCATCAAGAAGCCCAGGATATGCGCACTTGGTATAATGAGGGGATGGATGTCATTAAGGATATGAACCAAGCAGAGCTCAGCGTTGAGGCTATTCGTCGTCGCCAAAGATATGTTGAGAATTTGGAACATAGACGCCGTGCCTTGATTGCCATGATTGCACTTTATAAAAATCCGACCAATCAGGAGGATTATGATCGCTTGGTAAAGATGCAGCGTGAGCTGGCGGAGTTTGGCGAAATTCAAAATATTATGCGCATGGCAACCAAAAGCTATGAACAAGCATTGCAAAACCCGACAACCAATGCTCAAGAGCTGGAAAAAGCCAAAGTATATTATGCGGTGTTGCGTTACAAACTTGAAGGCAAACATATTCCCGACCGTGTGCTGTATAAGCTGCAGGTAAAATCTATGGTGCCGGATTTCAGTTTGGCCGAAGAAATGATTAATCATCGCGGCAAAACCCGTACCAAAGAAGAATCTATTGCGTTGATAAATCAACTTAGGGGTAGACAATCTTATGTTCTTAAGCCAAAATCTGAGGTCAGAAGTTTCAGTCCCGAGTTGTATCAAAAATATTTGCAACAAGAGATGAATTCCAGAGTATAATTTAAGGAGAGATATTAATGGGTGCTATATTTGAGCCTTTTTTCTACATTATCAGAATCGTAGCCGAACTGTATATGAAGATTGTGATTATTGAGATTGTTTTGCATTGGCTGATTCATTTCGGTATTTTGGATTTGAACAATAAATATGCCAAAAAAACCATGGAGTTGCTCGAAAAAGCCACGCATCCGGTTTATAAAAAAATCGGTGAAAAAGTGCCGCCGTTTTCAGGGTTTGACTTCTCACCGTTTATTTTGTTGTTGGCGCTGATTTTTGTTGCTCGCTTGGCTGAAAGAATCAGTGAGTGGTTGATATAAGGTTTTCTTCTCTCAATGGTCTTTGAAGAAACTAATAAAGGTTTGATTTTGAAAGTGCGTTTGACGCCCAATGCCGCCGCGGCGGGCGTCAAAGGTCTTTTTAAAAACGCCGACGGCGAGGAATATGTTAAAATTGCGGTGACGGCCGTGCCCGAAAAAAACAAGGCTAACAAAGACCTGGTTGCGCTTATTGCCAAGGCTTTGGATATGCCTAAAACCGCAGTGGAAATTTTTAGCGGCGCAACGGATCGATATAAGAAAGTTTTGCTCTCGGGGCAAAGAGAAGTTATAAAAGAAAAAGTGCAACTTTGGTTGGAGAAGGTTTTGGTTGATGCGTGATACCCTAATCATAAACGGACGTTTGAGTGCAGAAGTGCTTGAGCAAAATTTGGCCGCGGAAATTGCCGCTGCGCAAGCCAAGCCTTTTTTAGCCGTGGTTTTGGTCGGGCATAATGATGCCAGCGAGGTTTATGTGCGCAATAAACGCAACCGCTGCCTGAAAGCCGGTATTGCCTGTGAGATTTTTCGCTTAGATGAAAATGTTGCCGAAAGCGAGCTTTTATCTTTGATAGATGATTTGAATGCGAATCCGGTCGTAAACGGCATTATCGTGCAGTTGCCGCTGCCTTTGGAATTTGATGTGCAAAAGATTTTGGCGCGCGTTTCTCCCGCCAAAGATGTTGACGGCTTTCATCCGCTGAATGCCGGTTTGTTAGCTTCCGGTTTCGGCGGCGGCTTTGTTCCGGCAACGCCTTTGGGGGTTATGCGGTTGCTTAAAGAAAATAACGTGGAATTGTGCGGCAAACATGCCGTGGTTATCGGGGCTTCGGTGATTGTCGGACGTCCTTTGGCGGCCTTGTTGCTTAATCAAGGGTGTTCGGTTTCCGTGGTGCATGATAAGACCGTTGATATTGAAACAATTACGGCTGAAGCCGATATTTTGGTGGCAGCCTGCGGGTGCCCGAAATTGGTAAAAAAAGACTGGATTAAAGAAGGCGCCGTGGTGATAGATGTCGGAATTAATCGTGACGGCGGCAAGTTATGCGGTGATGTCGATTTTGAAGCCTTGTGCGGTAAAGCCTCGGTTTTAACACCGGTGCCGGGCGGTGTGGGGCCGATGACCATTGCCATGTTGCTGGAAAATACCTGGGCAGCCTACAAACAACAACATAACCTTTAGCGGAGCAAAATTTATGGGAATTAGCCGTGTAATGAATTGGAGCAGGGGCTTGGTTGAAAAGACCTATAATTATTTGATTGATTTGGCCTCGCGTCCGAATGCTTTGGTGTTTTTATTCATTATTTCTTTTATTGAAAGCTCATTTTTTCCTATTCCGCCGGATGTAATGCTTATTCCGATGGTTTTGGCAACGCCTAAAAAAGCATGGCAAATTGCCGGTGTGACGACGGTTGCCAGCGTTATCGGCGGTTATTTCGGCTATGTTATCGGTGTTTATTGTTTTGATTTGATTGCTAAGCCGATTTTGAGCTTTTATGGCTATATGCACCAGTTTGATGTCTTTAAGGGGTATTATCACGAGTGGGGGGCTTGGATTGTGTTCGGCGCCGGAATTACGCCTTTCCCTTATAAGGTTATTACCATTGCCAGCGGTGTGGTCGGCTTGAATATTTGGGTGTTTGGTCTGGCCTCGGTTATTGCCCGCGGTATGCGTTTTTATCTGGTGGCTTGGCTGTTGAAAAAATATGGCGAACCGATGAAAGTTTTTATTGAAAATAATCTCGGCATGTTGTCGGTATTGTTTTTGGTTTTGCTGATAGGCGGTTTTGCCTTAATTAAATTTATATAATAAAAAAACTCCCGAGAGGGAGTTTTTTTTTAATCTTTATGGCGGAAAGTAATGCGCCCTTTGGTCAGGTCATAGGGGGTCATTTCAATATCAACCTTATCGCCGACCATGACACGAATGCGAAACTTGCGCATTTTTCCGGCGGTGTGAGCCAAAATTTCTACACCGTTTTCAAGTTTGACACGGAACATGGCGTTGGGGAGTTTTTCAATAACTTCACCGGTCAGTTCCAGAAGTTCTTCTTTACTCATAGGATAATCCTTTGTTTATTTTCGTTGTTTCTTGTATAAACCGTAAAAGCCTTGAAAGTCAAATATTATTTTTATTTGGTCTTGGGAAATTTGACTGTAAAGGTCGTCCCCTGGCCGAGCTTGCTTTTGACTTTGATGGTGCCGTTAAACTTGTTGACAATGGATTTCACAATCGGCAAACCAAGGCCGGTACCTTTGTTCATGTCATTTTGACCTTCAGAGAAAAACGGCTCAAAAATGCGGTTGAGTTTGTTTTTGGCGATGCCGATGCCGGTATCTTTTACGTCAATCGTAACGTTTTTGCCTCGTTGAGAAAGAGATACTTCCAATTCTCCGCCTTCGGGCATGGCTTTTAGGGCGTTGAGCATCAGGTTTAGCATCAGCATTCTAAAGTCGGCTTCTTCGGCTAAAATGCTGATGTCGGCAGCCTCAAAGTTCAAATTGATGTTGATGCCGCGGCGCTTGGCTTCATAGTCTAACAAAGACATAACTTCTTTGATGTTATCAACGCAATTAAGAGAGCTGTTTTGTTCGGCTGATGCGTGCGAGAGTTTTAGCAGACGCTCCGGAATGTTGATGGTGTTAATAATCTGGTTGTGCGCCATTTCTAAATATTTTTTATTTTCATCGGTGAGTGTGTCGGTATTTTGCAGTTTTTCAAGCAGACCTTCGGTTATCAGACGAATGGAACCTAAATTGTTTTTCATCTCATGGGCGACGGAGGTTGCCAAAAAGCCTAAGGAAGAGAGCTTTTGTTGGCGCGAAAACTCAATATCATCACTTAAGTCACGGATGGCTTCAACAATATAAAAACGCTTTTTGCCGTCTTTATCGGTAAATCGCAGTGGGGCGGCGCTGATTGCTAAGTGTTTTTCCGGTTGGTTTTGAAATTGTTGAATAACCCTTACTTTGTCTTTATGATTGTGGCAAATTTCATAAATCGGGCAGGTCATTAATGTGTGGGGGCAGGGTTTGTTCAAATTTTGAGAACAGGCGTAACATTTTTGATTAATGTCACTTTTTTGGCCGATTTGGTTAAGGTAGGCCAAATTTGCCATGATAATGTTATAATCTTCATCAATAACCCTGATGCCGTCGGGAATGCTGTCTATAAGGGATTGTAAAAAGTTTTCGGCAGATTTGATTTCAATAATATTTTGTTCCAGATTTTCAAGCATATGGTTAAAGGTGGCGGTTAGGTTATCTAACTCATCGGGCATGGTAACTCTTGAGGGTTGCGCAATGCGAATGGAAATGTTGCCCGTTGCTACTTCGTTTCCGGCGTCGGCTAAGCGTTTTATCGGTACCAAAACCCAGCGGCGCAGCAACCACCAGAATAGCAAAATTGAGGCAGCCATTAAGATTGAGCTATAAGCTATAATTTGAAAACCTTCCCTTAAGGCGGCATAACGTTTGTCATAGGTTTTAATGGTCTCATCAATTTGTTTTTTTTGTCTGGACCATTCGGTCAGTTTGTTTTCTTCGGCATTCTTGCTAAAAAAAGTTTCGCTGATTTCGGCGTATTTTCTAAGGTCCGGTTCTTGCGAGAGAATGCTTCTTAAGTTGCGGCGGAGGTTAATGTTTTCTATCAAAAGCTCTAAATATTGTTGATTGCGGGTTAAGGTGGATTGTTGCTCTTCCTCCATTTTTTTGCCATAGGCAAGGTAAAATGTATAGATAAATAATAACCCGGTAAAAATAAAGAAAATGACAATTGAATAAATAAATTTCTTGTTTAAGCTGACAAACATTTTTTACCTGCCTTAAAAGAATTTTGACTTGTTAGCCATTCATTAACCAACTGGTCTTATAGTGTTTGCTGACAGTATAAGAACAATTTGTGAAGAAATGATGAAACAGAATCCGAAAAATTTTCCCCTCAGCCCAAATGCAGATGATTTTTGCCAAGAGCTTAACTATTGGAATGATGAAAATGTTGCTTTTATTAAGCAAGATGTGTATGAAGGCAAAAATATGTGGTTGATTTATGGTGCCGATGGTTTAAGAATCGCCGCAACCGATAATCGAGATTTTGCTTTTGTCGTTGCCAGACAAAATGATTTGGAGCCCAAAAGCGTTCATTAAATCTTTTTTTACCATGAAAAACCCCGAGTTTTCAGGCTCGGGGTTTTCTTTTGATTTTTTTGAGCTTAATCCTGATTATTCAGCAAAGCATAAATTTCTTCGGCCGAATCGATTTGTCTGAGTTTGGAACAAGTCGTTTCGTCTTTCAGAATTCTGGAAACTTTGGCCAAAGCCGTCAGATGGTCGGCGCCGCTTCCTTCGGGAGAAAGCAGAACAAAAAGCAAATCAACCGGCTTGCCGTCGATAGACTCAAAGTCAATCGGGGTGTTGAGTTTGGCAAAAATCCCATAAACTTTTTTCAGCTCGGGGATGCGGGCGTGCGGTAAAGCCGTGCCGCTGCCAAAACCGGTGGAGCCGAGGTTCTCACGTTCTAAGAGCGTGTCAAAAATCGTGCGCTCATTAACCCCCGTGAGGGCGGCCGCTTTGACTGATAAATCTTGCAAGAGCTGTCTTTTGTTGCCGGCCTTAAGACCAACGACAACAGAATCCCTTGTCATTATTTCTGAAATCTTCATTTATTATGCCTTGTTTAATTAATCTTATTTATCGGCCTTGGGCTCTACCCAACCGATATTTCCGTCTTTGCGGCGATAAACCATGCTGATGTGGTTGTTGGCCGAGTTGCGGAACATTTGGGCGCATTCATCATTTAAGTCCATGAACATAACCGCTTCGCTGACAGTGCAGACCGGAACATTGGCTTCAGTTTCGGCAATGGTCAAAGGAGCATCGGGAATGTCAATTTCTTCTTTGTCTTCATCAATTGAGAAAACAGCTTCGTTTGCCAATTCTGCCAAGCCGAGTTTGCCTTTGTGATCATTGAGCTTGGTTTTATGACGGCGCAAACGTGTTGCAATGTGTTCGTTGGCATTGTCAAAAGCCGAATAGGGGTCACCGGCTGAGCCAACGCTGTTTAAGATAATATTCTTGGCAGGATGAACCGAAACATCGGCAACAAAATCTTCTCCGTCTTTAGAGAAAGAAACCGTGCAGCTGATAGGCGCCGTAAAATATTTATTGACCGAATTAAGTACATTTTCTTCAACATGAGAACGCAGTCTGTCCCCAATATCAACCTGTTTACCAGTTACTGTAATTTTCATAATTCTTCCTTGCAAAAATAAATTATTCCATCTAACCCCTATAATATATTCCAAATTTACAGAGATAGCAATCGGAGAATGTAATAATACGAAAATTGTTAAAAAGTCAATAATAAAAGTTCGTATAATGGTCTATTAGAGCAATTTTGCGCGGTCTCGAAAAATTCACGTACTACTCTGTACGCTAAAATTTTTCTCGCCGCTGAAATCACTCTACTAGACTCATTCTCCGAACTTTTAA
>CALXWF010000116.1 GCA_944392285.1 uncultured Alphaproteobacteria bacterium
TTTGCATGGAATCTCTTCCCGGTCTATAACCAAGAACTGACTGCCATTGCCGATGTCTATTGCTACTTTGACCGCGGCAAATTCACCGGCGCAGCCAATGAGGCTTTGATTGATACGGAATATGACCAAATGTACAATTTCCGTGGCCCGACGGAAAGCGGAACCGGCAGCCTCTATGACAAACCGACCACTTATAAAAACCGCTTAAACGATCCCAAACTCAAATATGCGGATCCGTGGTAAAAAACGCCAAAGCAGCTTCTCTTCAGAAGCTGCTTTTTCTTATAGGCCAATAGTTAAGATAACTCGTTAATAACTGTAAGATTTGCGTTTATTTCTAAAAAAAATATTATAAAATAATTCCGATTATAAGATTATCTGCAACCTAATGCGATTCTGATTTTTGCGGAGCAATTATCATGGCAAAACTTGATGATGAGTTTGACAAAGAAGATGACGATTTTCAAACCTCAAGGTTTAATCGTCGTAAGATATTGTTTATCTTGGTTCCGACCTTGGTAGTCATTGGTCTGATTGTTAGTTTTTATTACATATTCAACCAAAAGCTCAGCTCGGAGTCTATGTTGTCTTACAGCGTTGTTTCGGCCGCCACGGAAGATGACGCCAACGCCGTCATTGTTTTTTATGATTTGCCCGAAATTACCGCCCAACTCAAAGACAACACCGGCAGCACAAACGTCAAGATGAAAATCAGTGTTGAGCTTGGGCGCGTTGAAGATGTCAGCGCCATTGAGGCGATGGTTTCCCGCTTAACCGACATCATCATTGCCCACACCATTGAGCTGACTCCTGATGAAGTCAGCGGTTCCGGCGGTCTATATTGGCTGAAAGAAGAGTTGCTTTACCGCATGAATTTGGTTGCGGCTCCGGTAAAAATCATTAACATAAACTTTAAGAATTTTGAAATTCAAAATACCAAAGCATAAAGGACAGACAAAGTGGCAGAAGAAAACAACCTCAATACACCGACTTCTCCTGAAGCCCCTGCCGGCAAAGATGAAAACTGGGCCGACATGATTGAAGTCCGCGACCCGCAAAACGGCGACGCGCCGACAACAGATGACACGGCAGAATCAAAAATTCTCAATCAGGAAGAAATTGACAGTCTGCTTGGCTACACTGCTGATGACAACGACCCTCACACGCTTAAAACCGGGGTACGCGCCATCTTAAATTCATCGATGGTGTCATATGAGCGTCTGCCGATGCTTGAAATCGTGTTTGACCGTTTGGTCCGCATGATGGCCACATCGCTGCGTAACTTCACCCAAGACAACGTTGAAGTTTCCTTAGACAGCATTGAATCCATGCGCTTTGGTGAATATGTTGATTCTCTGACCTTACCCACGCTTTTAACGGTTTTCAAAGCTGAAGAATGGGACAATTACGGCCTCATGTCCTTAGACAGTTCTTTGGTATATTCGATTGTAGATGTTTTGCTCGGCGGGCGTCGCGGTACGGCTGCCATGCGCATAGAAGGTCGCCCCTATACCACGATTGAGCTAAACATTGTCAAAGACATGATACAGCTGATTTTAGCAGATTTATCCACCGCCTTTGACCCGATAACCTCAGTAAACTTTGTCTATGACCGCATGGAAACCAACCCGCGTTTTGCCACAATTTCGCGTTTATCCAATGCTGTTATTGTTGCCCGTCTGCGCATTGATATGGAAGACCGCGGCGGCAAAATTGATTTGATGATTCCTTATGCCACCTTAGAACCGATTCGCGAGCTCTTGCTGCAAATGTTCATGGGTGAGCGTTTCCGACGAGATGCCGTCTGGGAAAATCACTTAATGGAACAACTCTGGGAAACAGATGTTGAGGTTAAAGTTTTGTTGAAAGAAAGACAAATAAACCTTGGAGAAATTGCCAAATGGCAACCCGGATCTTTCTTAGACCTTGACATGGACCCGCATGAAGATGTATCTCTGCTTTGCGGTGATGTTCCGCTTCTGACTGGCTCGATGGGCCGCAAATCAGACAAAATTGTTATAAAAGTAAAAGGCAAGGCAGAAAAAAATGGATAATTTTGAACTCATAATCAATTTGGCCATTATCGGCTTGCTGATTCCCACAATCATTTATGCCTACAAGCTCAACAAAAGCCTAAACATTTTGCGCCAAAATCAAAGTAGTCTGGCCAAATTGGTAGAGGCATTAAACGAAGCCACTTTCAAAGCCGAAAGCAGCATTCCCAAGCTCAAATCGGTTACCGAGCATTCATCTGAGGGCTTAAAAGAAGTTGTGGATTGCGCCAAAGAACTGAAAGACGATTTATTATTCATTAACGAGCGTGCCGACAACCTTGCCGACCGTTTGGAAAATGTTATTCGCGACGGCCGCAACATCAAAGAAGAAACTCTGGTAAAAAGCAATACCGGCATGTTTGACACCCGCCTGCAAAACAATGAAAAGAAAAATGAATTTAAGATAGAAGACTCTCGCTCAGAAGCCGAGATGGAACTTCTTAAAGCCTTACGTTCAATTAAATAAGAGGTAAAAATGGTCACAAAAAACAAAAAAAACAATTTTCGGGTTTTGCCTCTGTTCATCTTTTTTGCCGTACTGATGCTTTCGGTAAAAATCAACAATGTGTTTGATTTGCTCAAAAATCCTGATGCGCCAAAAGTCAGCATCACACCGAGCCACGCCTTTGCGGAAGAGAAGCTGAACCAAGAAACCAAAGAACTGACCCGCATTTTAGACCAAGGCAACAAAGCCGCTGACAACGCGCCGGAAACAGCTCCGAATGCCACTTTTACCCAAACCGAGATTCAAATTTTGCAAGAATTGGCCGAAAGAAGAGAAGCGCTTGATTTAAAAGACCAAGAAATTGACAAGAAAACCGTTCAATTAAAAGTCGCGGAAGAAGAGATTGCCAAAAAATTGCAACAGCTGAAAGAATATGAAGCCAGGCTCAAAAAACTAATCAATGAATATGATGAGAAAGAGCAAGAAAAAATCAATTCATTAATCAAGCTCTACTCAACCATGAAACCCAAAGATGCCGCACGCATTTTCAACACGCTTGACTTGGATATTTTAACCGCCTTGCTTAAAGGCATGAAACCCTCCGTATCATCAGCCATTTTGGCACAAATGAAAGCCGAACGTGCCAAAGCGGTTACCAGCGAACTTATGGGGAACAACATCTAACGAGAGTATTTGACCTTGAAAGTAAAACTCTATCACATAAAAAAAATCTGCCGCCTTTTAGCTTTAGGCATGTTTTTGTTATGTTTCGGCGCAATGTTTACTTTGGCAAATGCTGTTGAATATCGGCTAAATCAAGGCAAGGCACAAATATATATTCCCCTGCAAAAAGACAGCGACTACAGCATTGAAAATCGCGGTACGACATTGCGTATTTCTTTTCGTGGCCAAACGGCGGAATCTCTTGAGGTTGCAAGTCTTAAGCTCCCTGCTTTTATTAAGAGTGCCACGCTTTCTCCCGACAAAAAACGCATTGACTTAAATGTTGCCCCCAAGATTTCAACCCACAACTTCCGCGATGGCAACAATTTGGTTTTGGAATTTAGCGAAACAAAAGAAGAAACGAGCTCAGACACCATTACGGTTAATTACGGCGACCACCAAGATTTTTCGCGTTTTGTCTTTAACTATATAGACAAGCCGCTCTACTCCGTAAAATCAGATGAAGAGCACACAAAAATTATCTTTTTATCCAAGCCCAAAATCAAACCCTATAATTTAGAACATTACATTTTGGCCGATTCTATAATTGAGCGCCCCAACAAACTCGGCGGTATTGACTATATTCTCCCCGGGAAATTAAAACAAACCTTTGAAGCAGATAATAAATTCGTGATTGATATTATCAAAAACCGTTACCAAGAAGATACGAAACAACCGCAAGAAACTGACGCAGATTTACAGCCGATTGCGCCCACGCCGCTAAGCATTGCCGAAAAAGCCATTCCCAATGTCCAAAGCATCAACCAAGGGAGCAATATGGCTTTCGGACAAGTAGGCACCGACACCCTAACCGGAAAAATCGTCAGCTTGAGTTTTCCATGGAATATGCCGGTTACTTTAGCGGTTTTCAAACGCGGCGGTTATTTATGGATTGTGTTTGACCACAACCAAACCCCAGACATGGAAGAAATTTTATCAGAAACCAAAGACATTGCCTCAGAGGTAATTCACATTCCCCATCCCCAAGCCACAATTTTAAGAATTAAACCGATTGGTGAAGTTAATGCCTCGGTTCGTAAAGAAGGTTTGTTGTGGATTATTGACTTAATCAGCGGCCCTGCCCCGTCTGAGGTTAAGGACATGCCGATGTTTACGCAATATGACAGCTTGCGTCGAGCTTATATGTTTGTCCCCACCTTAAATTCAGGAAACATTGTTTTTGTAATAGACCCTGAGGTTGGTGACAGCATCATTGTAAGCCCGACATCAGACATCGGCGAAGGATTTCGCAATCGTTACCGTTATCCGGACTTTGACATTTTGCCCTCTATTCAAGGTTTGGCCATTGCACCAAACAGCTCAGACATTACACTCAACCGCGGCAACACGGGAATTACGGTCAGAGCATTAGACAGGGGGCTAAACATTTCTGCCGACCTGGACACCCTTAAAAGACGGCAGAACTTGGCAGATGCCGATAGCGATTTAAATGCCTTTGACTTTAGCATTTCACCGCAAATTTTGAATCTGAGCTTTAATGAAGCGGTTGAACAATTGCAAAATGATATTCGTGCCGCAGCCGAAAGTCAAAAGACCAAAGCTCAGCTTGAGTTAGTCAAATATTATCTTGCCGCCGGCCTTGGAACCAATGCTTTAAGCATCTTAGAGCAAATAGAGCTGCAAGAAGGCTCAGGTATTTCGCCGGAGCGTTTCCATGCTTTACGCGGCATTACCAACTTTTTAATGCGTCGTTATGATGCCGCTGTTGAAGACTTTTCTTTTGGTCGCCTGCCCAACAGCAATGAAGCGGTTTTCTGGCGCACCTTGTCATCTGCGGCAAAATCTTTCAAAAAAGAAGACAATGCGGTTTTAATGTCATTCATATCTTTAATAAAAGATTACCCGCAAGAGCTCAAAGAGCAAATTGCCCTTATCGGGGCCGAAACTTCTCTGCAGGCAAATGATGACATCGCCTTGCAAAACTTTATCGACATCTTAAAGATGAGTGAACATAGCGTGAACCGCTCGGCGCATGTTGCTTTTCTGAATGCCAAAAAACTGGTTATGCAAGGTTATCCGCGCAATGCTTTATCAGAATATCGCGCCTTAGCAAGTTCTCCTTCTTTAAAATATTCATCTCTGGCGCGCATGGAGATGTCATTACTCGGCTTCCGCCTGAGTGTAATTCCGGCCAAAAGAGCGGCGGCCGAGTTAGAGCGTTTGCGTTATGCTTGGGGAGACCGCAAATTCAAGCTGGAATTATTACATAATTTGGCAGATATTTATACCAAAGACCGCGACTATTACAATGCACTTAAAACTTTGCAAGAATCTTTGGCTATTTCCGATGACACCACCAAGGCCGAAACTTTAGAACAAATGGTCGCTTTGTTTGAAGATGTTTATATCAACAATCAGGCAGATTATTTAACCCCCTTAAAATCTTTGGCCTTATACCATGACTTTGAATGGTTAGCCCCCAAGAGCAAACATTACAATGACATCATTCAAAAACTTGCCGACAGATTAGTAGCGGTAGATTTGCTTGACAGAGCCACAGAGCTGCTCAAAATTCAGATGAAGAGCAACAAATTAACGCCACTGCAACGCAACAAAGTCGGCACGCGTCTGGCTTTGGTTAATTTGTTTGAAGGCGACAGCAACCAAGCGCTGAAAGTTTTAGACGCAACCGAGATTGACAACCTGCCCCCCTCATTGGCAACGCACCGTCTGATTATCCGTGCCAAAGCCTTATCCAACCTTGGCAAAGTTGAAGAAGCACTCCGACTGTTGGAAGGCAATGACAGCAAAAACGCCCTATTATTAAAGAGCGAAATTTACTGGAACGGCGGCCGTTGGGGCGCGGCGGCAGACACCATTAAATATTTGATAGAAAAACCCACGCCCGGCCAAAAATTATCCGAAGAGCAGATTGGCTATATTTTAGACTGGGCAACGGTATTAAAACAAGCCGGAAGAGAAACGGTTATCGTTCGCTTGCGCAACAAATTTTTGCCTTATTTTGAGGGGACAAAATATTACAGTATCTTCAGTATTTTAACCGGAAATCTGGAAAGTGATAAAATTGATATGAAGGCCATTAATAAAGCCATTAATGACGTAACGGCATTCAGCAACTTTACCAAAATATATAATGACTCGCTCAAAAGCGATTTAAGCACCCCTCAAGCCGAGGAGTAGCTCATGGAAAAATTCAAACTTGTCAGTCCGTTTGAGCCTTCGGGCGACCAACCGCAAGCGATAAAAGAACTCTGCGAAGGCATAAACCGCGGCGAAGCCTCACAAGTATTGCTCGGCGTCACCGGCTCGGGCAAAACTTTTACCATGGCCAAGATTATTGAGCAGTGTCAGCGCCCTGCCCTGATTATGGCGCCGAACAAAATTTTGGCGGCACAGTTATATAGTGAGATGAAAGAATTTTTCCCTGACAATCACGTTGAATATTTTGTTTCCTACTATGATTATTATCAGCCGGAGGCCTATATTCCCAAAACCGACACTTATATTGAAAAAGATTCGGCACAAAATGAGCAAATAGACCGCATGCGCAACGCCGCCACACGAGATATTTTGGAGCATCGTGATGTAATCATTGTGGCTTCGGTTTCTTGCATTTATGGTTTGGGAGATGTTGAATCTTATGCCAGTATGACCATAGACTTAAAGGTTGGAGAAGAAATTGCCCCCAAAGAAGTCTATAAAAAATTAGCCGAGCTGCAATATGAGCGCAATCAAATGAACTTTGTCCGCAGCACTTTTCGGGTTCAAGGCGATATTTTGGATATTTTTCCGGCGCACTATGAAGACCGCGCTTGGCGCATATCCTTTTTCGGGGATGAAATTGAATCGATTCATGAGTTTGATTCTCTGACCGGCAAAAAGACAGCAGAATTAAAAGAGGTTGTCATATATCCGGCCAATCACTATGTTACACCGCGTCCGGCCTTATCTCAAGCCATGACGGGGATTCGAAAAGAGCTTGGCGAACAAATAGAAATTTTTAAGCAACAAAACAAATTTTTAGAAGCCCAACGCATTGAACAACGCACCAGATTCGACCTTGAGATGTTGGAAGCAACCGGCCATTGCAAGGGAATAGAAAATTACTCACGTTATTTAACCGGACGTCCGGCCGGAGCGCCGCCACCGACCCTGTTTGAATATTTGCCGCCAGATGCTTTGCTTTTTGTTGATGAGAGTCATATTTCGATTCCGCAAATCGGCGGCATGTTTCGCGGCGATTATAATCGCAAGAGCACTCTGGCACAATTTGGTTTTCGCTTGCCCTCTTGCGTTGACAACCGCCCGCTCAAATTTGAAGAATGGAACCAAATGCGCGGCCAATCAATTTTTGTCTCTGCCACCCCCGGAGATTGGGAACTTGAGCAAAGCGGCGGCGTCTTTACCGAACAAGTTATTCGTCCGACCGGCTTAACCGACCCGTTATGTTTGGTACGCCCCGTTGAAAATCAGATAGATGACTTAATGAATGAATGCCGCAAAGTTGTTGCCCGCAAAGAGCGCGTTTTAGTCACGACCTTAACCAAGAAAATGGCCGAAGATTTGACCGAATATCTGCACGAAAACGGCATCAAAGTGCGTTACCTGCACTCAGATATTGACACTTTGGAACGCATTGAGATTATCCGCGATTTACGAATGGGCGTTTTTGATGTCTTGGTCGGGATTAACCTTTTGCGTGAGGGGCTGGATATTCCGGAATGCTCATTGGTTGCCATCTTAGATGCCGACAAAGAAGGCTTTTTGCGCTCAACTCGTTCGCTGATACAAACGATTGGCCGAGCCGCACGCAACGCCGAAGGAAGAGTTATTTTATATGCCGACAAAATGACCGGCTCCATAGAAGCTGCATTGGAAGAAACCAATCGCCGCCGTGAAAAACAAATAAAATATAATATTGAACACGGCATCACCCCGCAAACCATCAAGAAAAAAATATCCACCGCCATGAGCGAAATGACCGCCGCAGATTATGGCGATGAAAAAGAGAGCCAAGTTAAACCGGAAGAAATTCGCAATCTTGATAAATTGCTGCGTGAATATAATAAGAAGATGAAACAAGCCGCCGCAGATTTGAATTTTGAAGAAGCCATGATTTATCGAGATAAGATAAAAGAATTAGAACAAGCCGCCCTAAAATATTAAAAATTTCTATATTAATTGCCCGCTAGAGAACTTTTATGTAAGAAAAGCTAGATAGTGTGGCAAGTAATAAGAAACGAGGTAAAAATTTTTTGAGTGTACATAGAGGTACACGACTAAAAATTTTATACTGAAGTTTCTGTATTAATTGCCCGCTAGAGAACTTTTATATAAGAAAGTTCGGAGAACGTGTCTAGTAGAGTGATTTAAGCGGCGAAAAAAAATTTTAGCGTACATAGAAGTACGTGAATTTTTTGAGACCGCGCAAAATTGCTCTACTAGGCCATTATACGAACTTTATTCCCGATGATAGGGATGCCCCTCAATAATCTTTTCCAGACGATAGATTTGTTCCGAGAGAACGGCACGCATTAACATATGCGGAAGCGTCAGACGCCCGAAAGAAAGGAGTAAATCGGCCTTGTCGCGGGTAGATTGCAAATGCCCGTCAGCCCCGCCGATAAGAAAACAGATTTCCGAAGTGCCGTTAACTTGCCAATTTTTGATTTTGGCGGCCAGTTCAACACTTTTTAGATTTTCTCCGCGTTCATCAAGAACAATAACTTTGGCTGATGGCGGAATATGCTCTTGCAAAAATTTTGCTTCTTGCTCTTGGGTGCTGTTGTCTTGTTCTTTAATCGTCACCTTCCATGAGCAACGTTTGACATATTCGGCAATAATCTCGGCCTCAGGAGATTTTGCTTTACATTTTCCGATTGCTAAAATGGTTATCTTCATGATTTATACAAATTCTCCCAAAAGCAGCATAGAAGAAGAAAAATTTTTTGAACGTACACAAAAGTACGTGACTAAAAATTTTATCCCAAAGTTTCTGTATTAGATATCCTTAAGAGCGAGTTTTAATTAAAACCAGATATGCGAGACATATAATAAGAAACGAGGGAAAAATTTTTTGAGCGTACACAAAAGTACGTGACTAAAAATTTTATCCCGAAGTTTCTGTATTAGAGGGCCGCAGAGCGGGTTTTAACAGAAGACCACATTTTCTCCAAACTATAAAATCCTCTAACTTCAGGCTTAAAGATGTGAACAATCACATCATAGGCATCAATCAAAACCCAATCTGCCTTTCCTTCGCCTTCTGTGGTGGACGGATAACCGGCAGCTTTCAAGGCTTGTGTTACATGTTCTGCCAAAGCGGCCACATGACGCTGCGACGTACCTGAAGCCACAACCATTTGGTTGGCAATAGAAGTTTTGCCGCGCAAATCAATGACGACAATATCTTCGGCTTTATTGTCTTCTAAGGTTTTTTGTACAATATTCAAGACAGCGTCTTCTGATTTTTCAGTCACTTAAAATTCTCCTTAAATTAGACGGGCGACCAAGGTTTATGTTCATCTTCGAGCGGGGCGGCTGCTTCCTCATTTTTGGCTCTGCGGTCACGGGTGATATATTTGTTAAGCTCCAACAAACACTCAAACAAACCTTTTTTGGCCACGGCCGAAATCACATAAACTTTTTTACCGATAGCTTTTTCAAGGGCTTTTTGTTTTTTCTCAGCCTCGTCATCGGGCAAAGCATCGGCTTTATTCAGAGCAATAACCTCGGGTTTTTCTGCCAGTTTGGGATTATAAAGCTCAAGCTCACGCCGAATAGCTTTATAATTTTGGACGGCATCTTCAGAGGTAATATCAACCAAATGCAAAAAAGCCGCACATCTTTCCACATGTTTTAAAAAGCGGTCCCCAAGACCGATTCCTTCATGAGCGCCTTCAATCAAGCCGGGAATATCGGCAATAACCATTTCATAATTATCCACCCAAGCCACACCCAAATTCGGATGCAAGGTTGTAAACGGATAATCGGCGATTTTCGGTCTGGCCTTTGTAACGGCAGAAAGAAAGGTTGACTTACCGGCATTGGGCATGCCGATTAAGCCGACATCGGCAATAACTTTTAAGCGCAGCCAAATCCACATTTCTTGGCCGGGCCAACCCGGTTCGGCATAGCGCGGGGCTTGGTTAACCGAGGTTTTAAACTGTGCGTTACCGCGACCGCCATCACCCCCTTTGGCAAGAACAAAAGTTTGTCCGGGAGTCACCATATCAACAATAAGAGTTTCGCCGTCTTCGGCCAAAATTTCGGTACCGACCGGCACTTTAATAAGGACATCATCACCTTTTTTGCCGGTTTTATCAGAACCCATACCATGTTGGCCGCGTTGCGCCTTAAAATGTTGCTGATAACGAAAATCAATCAGGGTATTGAGGTTTTCCACCGCCTCAACAATAACATCGCCGCCCTTACCGCCGTCACCGCCGTTAGGACCGCCGAACTCAATATATTTTTCTCTGCGAAAAGAAACGCAGCCGGCACCGCCGTCACCTGATTTAACAAATATTTTCGCTTGATCCAAAAACTTCATGTTCTTTTACTTTTCTTGGTCTGACTATTTAGAATATATAATCGGCTTTTTTAGAAAAATGAAGGGGGTTTTTAACACCCCCTCCACCGTTTATATTTTGTCTTCAACCTATTCGGTAACAACAGAAACATAAGTTTTGTTGCCGGCTTTGGTTGAGAACTGAACTTTACCTTCAGCCGTGGCAAAAATGGTGTGATCTTTACCCATTCCGACATTGGCACCCGGATGATATTTGGTGCCGCGTTGACGGATAATGATGTTACCGGGGATAACGGCCTGACCGCCGGATTTTTTAATACCCAAGTAACGCCCGGCGGAATCGCGTCCGTTATTAGAACTACCGCCTGATTTCTTATGTGCCATAATTCAATCTCCTCAATCTCTAACTATCTATTTGCCCAAAATATCGGTAATTTTAACCAAAGTGATATTTTGTCTGTGACCGTTTTTACGGCGATAGTTGTGTCTTCTTTTCTTTTTGAAAACAATAACTTTAGCATCTTTAGCCTGTTTCAGAACGGTGGCTTTAACGCTGGCGCCGGCAACCAAAGGAGTCCCGACAACTTCATCCAAAGCGAGAACTTCGTTAAAAACGACTTCTTTACCTTCATCAGCGGCGATTTTTTCAATTTTCAGTACATCACC
>CALXWF010000117.1 GCA_944392285.1 uncultured Alphaproteobacteria bacterium
GTTGGGACTGGCCTTTGGAATGACAAGAAAGAAAATCACCCCCACCCTAACCCTCCCCCGTCAAGGGGGAGGGAAAAGAGAGGGAAATGTCCCGTCAAAGGGAAGGGATGATAAAGGAGAGGTGTCCCCCGTAGGAGATAAAAGAAAAGTCCCGTCAAGGGGGAATAAAGGAAAAGAGGTGGCGGAACGGCAGGAGAGGAAGATGGTGGCGGGGAAAAATTAAATAGAGCTTAGCGGCAGATTAACAAAAAGAAAAAGGGCGGTAAAAGATTTTGTGTAAAAATTATAGGCACAAAAAAACCGGAGGCTGATTACCTCCGGTCTTTTTTTAGCTCAATATTTAGGCGTTCTTTTTCAAAGCTTCGCCCAAAACATCACCGAAAGTTGAGCCGCCGGAAGTTGATGAATATTCTTCCAGAGCTTTCTTTTCTTCATCAATTTCAAGAGCTTTGATGGAGAGGCCGAGTTTGTTGTTCTTCTTGTCTACAGAAGTTACTTTGGCTTCTACAACATCGCCTTCGTTGAAATTGTCGGGGTTTTGGCCGGCTTTGTCACGTGACAAGTCTGCCTTTTTGATGCTGGCGCTGACGCCGTTTACCTCAACATTGACAACTTTGTCGTCATGGCCGGTAACGGTGGCTTTTACAACATCACCTTTTTTCAGACCTTCAAGGGCTGAGGCAACAACATCTTCAGAGAGTTGTTTAATGCCAAGGCTGATGCGCTCTTTTTCAACGTCTACATCAATGATTTTGGCTTGGATATCCTGGCCTTTGGTATAGTCTTTAACGGCTTCTTCACCGGGTTTGTCCCAAGAAATGTCTGAGAGGTGAATCATACCGTCAATTTCATCTGACAAACCTACAAACAAACCAAATTCGGTAATGTTTTTGATTTTGCCTTCAATAACAGAACCAACCGGATGCTCTTCAACATAAGCAGCCCAAGGATTGGGTGTGCATTGTTTGATGCCAAGAGAAATACGACGTTTGTCAGCATCAACTTCCAGAACTTTAACTTCAACTTCTTGCGAAGTAGAAACAATTTTGCCCGGATGAACGTTTTTGCGGGTCCAGCTCATTTCTGATACGTGAACCAAACCTTCAATGCCGTCTTCTAACTCAACAAATGCACCGTAGTCGGTAATGTTGGTGACTTTACCTTTGTAGATTTCACCGACTTTGAAACGGTCGGCAACATTTTGCCAGGGGTCATTTTCCAACTGTTTCATACCAAGGCTGATGCGTTGGTTGTCTTCGTTGAATTTGATAACCTGTACTTTAACCGTTTGACCAACAGACAAAACTTCTGCCGGGTGATTAATGCGTTTCCATGAAATGTCGGTAACGTGCAACAAGCCGTCAACACCGCCCAAGTCAATGAATGCACCGTAGTCGGTAATGTTTTTAACGACACCGTCCAAAATTGAACCTTCTTTAAGCGTGTCAATTAATTCGGCACGAGCTTCAGCACGGGTTTCTTCCAAAACAACACGACGTGATACAACAATGTTGCCTCTGACCTTGTCCATCTTCAAGATTTGGAAAGGTTGAGAAATACCCATCAAAGGCGTAATGTCGCGAATCGGACGAATGTCAATTTGTGAACCGGGCAAGAAAGCAATGGCACCGTTGAGGTCAACCGTGAAGCCGCCTTTAACACGACCAAAAATAACACCGTTGACTCTTTCGCCGGAGTTGAGGCATTTCTCAAGGTCTTGCCATACTTCTTCACGACGAGCTTTTTCACGAGAAAGAACAATGTTGCCGTCTTTGTCTTCATAACGGTCAACGTAAACTTCTATCTGATCACCGACTTTGAGTTCGGGATTTTGACCAAATTCACGCAAGGGAATGCGGCCTTCTGATTTAAGACCAACATCTACCGTTGCAAAGTCAGGCGTCAATTTAATAATCGTTCCTTTGACAACCGAACCGGTAATGCCGTTGTCGCCGAATTGTTCGTTCAACAAGGCTTCAAAATTTTCGTTTGTTTCAGGAATCTTGAATTCTGTATTTGTCATAAAATTACGTAATTTCAAAACAATGCCGGCTTTTTAAAAAAGCGGACTTGTGCGAGGTTTATACAAAAATGCCGCACCGGCGCACCCCAGAATCGGCATTTACGTTGCTTTTATACACTTAAATATTTATTTTTCAAGCCTTTTTTAACGCTTGGCGTCGATTAGCTCCATGGCTTTTTTTACAACAGCCTCAATATCAAGATTTGAGGTGTCCATAATTATGGCATCAGGCGCGGGCTTTAGAGGCGCCGTACTGCGCGTGCGGTCACGCTCATCTCGGGCGATGATGTCGCTTAAGACCTCGGCATAGGGCGTGTCTTGGCCTTTTTCCTGCAGCTCTTTATAGCGTCTTTGCGCTCTGACCTCGGGCGAGGCGGTTACAAAAAACTTGAAATCTGCCTGAGGACAAACAACCGTACCGGTGTCTCGGCCGTCATAAATCGCCCCTTTGGCTTTGCTTCCGTCTGCAAAAACCGGTGAAAGTGCAAAATCTTGCTGCATTTTAAGCAAGGCCGCACGCACTTTGGGCATAGCCGAAACTATTGAGGCCGCAACCCCGTTCTTGCTGCTGCGAAAAGCCGGATTCTTTGACAAGGCGTGCATTTGCTCAAAAGTTAAGTGCTTGGCATAGTCTTCCGCCAAGGCCTCATCTTGAAGGTCTTTGCCGTCTAAGGTCATGGCTAAACCAACGGCACGATAGGTCATGCCGGTGTCAAAATAGGCTAAGTCATATTTGGCGGAAAGTTTGGCCGCCAGAGTGCCTTTTCCGGCAGCTGCCGGCCCGTCTATCGTTATTATCATGTCTAATTTCCTGTTTTTTGTAATAATTTAACTGAACTTTAACATAACTTATTTAATGTGAAATGGTATGATATTTTATAGTTTTCAACCGATTTTCGGGGTTAGCGATGTTTAGGGTGTTTTTATTTTTGGGCTTGCTTTGTCATATTGCCACCGCTGAAGCACAGGTTTCACAAAGCGCGGAAGAGGTTTTTAACAGCGATATTTTTGTCGGCAGAAGCATGCCGAAAAAACTTTTGGAAGCACAGCAGAAAAAATCTGCCACGGAACCTTGTATTTTTCAAAGCAAAAGCAGCGGTGAAAATTTTGACGTTAATGATTATCGAAACTCCGTAAGCGAACGCTTTTTTGCCGAAAATACCGCAGAAATGCATAGTTTGGATATTGATAAGTCTTATCAAAGGCTGGTTGTTAACCTTGGAGATGAAATTTATATTCGTTTGGTTGAGCGCCCCGGAACAACTTGGAATTATGATGTCAGCGGCGACGGATTAACCTTTGTAACCAGCCACAAAATCGGTAATATCTTGACTTTGATCTTTGAGGCAACAAGCGAGGGCGGCGCGCTTATCTATTTTGACCGCCTGAATGACGGCGAGGTTACCGCCGTGCGTAAAGCCAAAATTATCGTGGGATATTAATATGCCGAAAATTCGCCTCTTTTGCCCTGAACCCCTGCAGATTGACCAAACCGTAGAATTGGCCGAGAAAAATGCTCATTATCTGCTAAATGTCATGAAACTTTCTTGCGGGGATAAGCTCTGGCTTTTTGACAACCAAAACGGCGAGTTTGAGGCCGAAATTGTGGAAGCAACAAAGAAAAAATGCCGCCTGAAGCTCATAACTCAAAGCCAAGAATTTTTTCAGTCTCCGGATTTGTGGTTGTTGTTTGCCCCGCTTAAAAAAGACAAAACCGATTTTGTTATTGAAAAAGCCTGCGAGCTCGGTGTCAGAAAAATTTGCCCGACCCTTACGGCCAGAACCAACAGCGAAAAAGTGCGCTTGGAGCGCCTCACGGCTCAGACTATTGAGGCTTGCGAACAATGCCGCCGCGTTGATTTGCCGGAAATACAATCACCCCTGCCCTTGCCTAAGCTCTTGCAAAACTGGCCTAAAGAGCGTATCTTGTTCTTGATGGATGAAAGCGGTAAAGGAACACCTATTGCTCAGGCTTTTGCCGCTTGTTGCGGCAAAAAAGCCGCCATTTTGGTCGGCCCCGAAGGCGGGTTTGCACCACAGGAATTTGAGCTGTTGCAAAAATATGACTTTGTTAAAAGCATTAGCCTCGGGCCCAGAATTTTGCGCGCAGAAACCGCCGCGGCCGCCGCTTTGTCCTGTTGGCAGGCCTTGTGCGGAGATTGGAAAGACTAAAAGGAGAAAAAAATGAAATTTCTGGTGGCTGATGATCATGAGCTTTTTCTTAAAGGGTTGGAATTTATTTTGCATGAGCATCTGCCCGAAGTGGATTTGGTCTTTGCTAAAAACTATACCGAACTCTTTGCCGAGATTGATAAAAATAAGGATTTTGACCTGATTTTAACCGATTTGGCCATGCCGGGCGCCGCGTGGAACGATGCTATTGCCAAAATCCATGCCGCCTTACCCGAAACCCCCATTATCATTTTATCGGCCGTGTTTGACAAAGAAATCGTGCATCAGACCATTGAGCAAGGCGCTGCCGGATATATTCCGAAGACATCGCCGAATGCCGTTATTTTGAGCGCCGTTAATCTGGTCTTAAACGGCGGCGTTTATATTCCGCCCGAGCTGTTAAGCGACAGCTTGCGTAATGAATTTGACGTCTTAAAACAAGTGGAAAATTTTGATGACACTAAAAATGCCGATGAAAAAATAAATACCCTGACCCCAAGGCAAATTGATGTCTTGGAGCTGATTGCCAAAGGTCTTTCCAACAAACAAATTGCCTTTGAGCTCGGCTTGACGGAAGGAACCGTTAAACTTTATGTGACCGCTATTTTGAAAAGTTTGAATGTTTATAACCGCACAGGGGCGGTTGTGGAGGCAGCCCGCTTGGGGTTGATTAAGAAAAATGTCTGATTTTGTTGATTTTGACGCCCTCAAACAATATGAAGATATTTTCGGGCCGGAAAAAATGAAACAGCTCTGGCGCGAATATTTTGACGATGCACGGCAAAAATTGCAAAGGCCCGAAGAAAAATCAAGCGACGAAATCCGCCTGATTTATCATAGTCTGCGCTCTTCAAGCTTGGTGTTCGGCATGGCAAGATTTGCCGAAATCTGCGAAAAAATTGAGGAATATGTTTTGGAAAAACGCGATATTAACGAGATTTTGCCCCTGATTAAAGAGGCGGATATTCGTTTTGCCGAGGCCGTAAAAAAGATTGCTCCCCATTTTGCTTAACAGAGGTGCGCCATGGATGAAACACAAATTGAAGATAAAAAGCTCCCGCTCTATTGGAAAGAAATTTATGGTTGGCTCTATGGCAGTTTTTGGAACAAACTGCTCGATTATGACTGGTTTTTAGCCCTTGTTACCTGCGGCGCCGATAAAATTTTGCGCAAAGCTCTGCTTAAAGAGATTACGCCCGGGGCAAAAGTTTTGCAACTCGGGGCTACCTTTGGCTCGCAGATGGATGATGTGGCGCAAAAAATCGGAAATACCGGAAGATATGATGTTATGGATGTCAGTACCGCCGCCTTGAAACGCGTTAAAGAAAAATATCAATATCTCTATCCGCAGATGCATTTTATCAACCAGAACGCCAACCGGGCTTTCCGTTACAAAGATTACGACGTCATTATCTGTTATAATCTGCTGCATGAAGTGCCGGCCGTCCAGAAAAGCAAAATCGTCAACAATGCCCTCAACAGCGTTAAACCCGGCGGTGAAGTTGTCTTTATCGATTATCACAATCCTAAGCCCTGGCATCCGCTGCGCTGGATTATCAAAAGCTTTAACCGCCTCTATGAACCCTTTGCCGAAAAGCTCTGGGAAAATGAAATTTATTCCTATTCGGACGGGCGTTTGGGTTATAAATGGCATAAAATCACTTATTTTCACGGCCTGTATCAAAAAGCCGTGGCCACACGCAAATATC
>CALXWF010000118.1 GCA_944392285.1 uncultured Alphaproteobacteria bacterium
GTCACTCCGTCAAAATGGAAGAAATAAGATGGCATGGCTCTGTCAAAAGAAAGAAAAGAAAGGCCGGCATATACTCTGTCAATGTTATGAGCCTACGCGCTCATCCCAACAGCTTGAAATTAAAAAAATAGAAAAATTAAAGGGCGGAAGATTACTAACGACCGCCCTTTTCTCTTGCCTTATCAGAGCATATTTTTAAGTTCATAGAGTTTTTCTAATGCCTCGCGCGGAGATAAATCATCCGGATTTAGGTTTTCTATCGCGGTCTTTAGCTGTTTGAGTTGCGGGTTATCTTCCGCTTTGGGTTTAATGCTGGCAAATAAGGGTAAATCTTCTGCCAGTTTGTTTATTTGGCGTTCCTTATCCCCGGTTTCTAAGGTTTCAAGGACTTGTTCGGCACGCTGAACCACTACTGAGGGCAAGCCCGCCAGCTTGGCAACGTGAATGCCGTATGACCTGTCGGCAGCTCCTTTTACAACCTCATGCAAAAAGATAACTTCATCATTATACTCTTTGATTTTCATACAATGAAGCGACATGCGATTGAGTTTTGAGGCCAAAGACGTCAGCTCATGATAATGCGTGGCAAATAAGGCGCGGCATTTGTTGACTTCATGCAAATGCTCTACCACCGCCCAAGCAATGGACAGACCGTCAAAGGTGGCCGTCCCGCGGCCGATTTCATCTAATATGACAAACGAGCGTGAATCGGCCTGATTTAGAATCGCAGCGGTTTCTACCATTTCAACCATAAAAGTCGAGCGGCCTTTAGCTAACTCGTCAGAGGCGCCGACTCTGGAAAATATCTTGTCTATCACCCCGATATGCGCCGAATCGCAAGGGACATATGACCCCATTTGCGCCATGACCGCGATAATGGCGTTTTGACGTAAAAATGTTGATTTTCCCGCCATGTTGGGGCCGGTCAAAAGCCAGATTGTGCTGTTGTCTTCGCCCAAGTGGCAGTCATTGCCGACAAAAGCCCCCGAATGTGCTTTGCTGATGGCTGCCTCAACAACCGGATGCCTGCCGTTTTTGACATCAAACTCCAAGCTGTCATCTATTTGCGGACGACAATAATTATGTTCTACCGCCAAATCAGCCAATGACGCGCCGACATCAAGCTCTGCCATGGCTTTTGAGGTGCGAGATATGTCATCGGCGGCAATCAAAACATCTTTTATCAGGGTGTCAAAAAGCTCTAATTCTATTGCCAAAGCCTTTTCCGAGGCACCGCGAATGTTATTTTCAAGCTCGCTTAACTCTACCGTGGTAAAGCGTGCCGCGTTCAAAACCGACTGACGATGGATGAAGTTTTTATCCGTTAAAATTTCGGTCGCAAATTTTGACGGAACTTCAATAAAATATCCTATCACATTGTTATATTTGATTTTAAGCTGGGCAATGCCCGTTTGCTCAATATATTTTTCCTGAAGCCCGCTGATAAGCTGATGGCTGTTATCTTTCAGCTGTTTAATCTCATCTAAAGCCGGGAAATAGCCGCTTTTAATAAAACCACCATCACGAGCTAATAAAGGCAGCTCGTCTTGCAAAGCATTGCTTAAGGTTTGCACCAACTGATTTTGCGGATTCAGGCGGTCTAAAATCTCTTTAACCGCTTGGGGCAAACGCCCTTCAAGCTCTTGGTCTTGTTTCTTTTCGGCCTGACATAACAGATTTTTCATCCGCGGGATTATTTCTAAGGCAAAGCGGATATTGGCCAAATCTCTCGGGCCGCCGCGTCCCAAACTAATGCGAGAAAGCGCACGCTCCATATCCGGACAAGATTTTAACAAAGCGCGCAAATCTTGACGCAAATTCGGATAATTAATAAAAAATTCTATAACATCAAGGCGTTGGTTAATTTCATCTATATCTACCAAAGGCGTTGCCAGTCTGGAAACCAATAATCTGGCGCCGGTGCCGGTTACCGTGCGGTCAATTACGGCCAAGAGGCTCGCCGTCTTGTCTCCGCTTTGCGAATCTAACAGCTCAAGACTGCGGCGGGTGGCACCGTCTATTTCCATGACCTTTTGCGCCAAGACTTTTACCGGCTTTTCGATTCTCGGCATTTTGCCTTTTTGCGTGGTTTCAATATAGTCTAACAAAACGCCGGCAGCTATAACTTCTGCGCGTGAGAAGTTGCCAAACGCATTTAGCGTGGCTACCTTAAATATATCAAGCAACCTTTTTTGCGCATTTTCAAAATTAAAACGTGCTTGCGGCAAGACGGTTAATTGTTCGCGATACTCATTCAGCAAAGAAAATATTTTCGGTGTTTGCAAGAACTGGTCTGCAACCACAATTTCTACCGGATTTAATCTGGCAAGCAGAGAGTTTAAGACAACATCTTCACTCTTGGCTTTTATGGAAAGCTCTTGCGTATAAAAATCGCCGGTAGAAACATCAAGCCAGGCAACCGCCAAAATATCTGCCTGTTTGGCGATGCCCATAATAAAATTGTTGCGTCTGGAATCTAACAAATTGTCTTCGGTTAAGGTACCGGCCGTTACCAAACGCGTTACCGCACGGCTCACCACTGATTTGGCGCCGCGTTTTTTGGCCTCTTTGGGGTCTTCGGTCTGCTCGCAGATGGCAACCTTGTATCCTTGTTTAATCAGCCTGGCCAAATAGCTCTCATAGGCATGAAACGGAACACCGCACATCGGTACATCCGCATTTTCATGCTTGCCGCGCTTGGTTAAGGCAATATCTAATGCCTTGGAAGCAACAACGGCATCGTCAAAAAACAATTCATAAAAATCGCCCATGCGATAAAATAGCAAATAATCTTTATGGGCGTTTTTAATCTGCAAATATTGCGCCATCATCGGCGTAATATTACCGGCACTCTCTTCAGTCATTTTTTCTCAAAATTTTAGTAATTTAAAAACTGTTATATACTATAGTGATTTTTATAATCTCGTCTACCATTTTTTGCAACTTACGGATAGAGAAATGTTTGAACGCGGAAGAAATCTTTTTAATATTGAAAAAAACTCCGAATTTGCTTTCAGAGTCCTCTTGCTTTCCGTCCCGACCGCCATCGTATTTGTTATGCTGGTGCTTTTGGGCATGCTCTCGCCGATGTATGCCGTTATCTCTTATGCCGTGGTGATTGCTTTTAACGTGTTGTTGCTGTTTCCCGTCACCTTTGAAATGCAACAGATTAAACGCTATATTACCAAACTTGCGACCGGCGAAGATATTAACGGCGAAATGACACTTTCTGAAAAAGATGCCAGAGAAATTGTCAGCGCCATTAATGCCATGCACCGTTTTTGGGCGCATAAAACCGATGTTTTGGAGGCTCAAACAATCTCTGATACTGCCGTGCTTGATACCCTGCCCGACCCGATTATGATGATTGACCGTGCCGGAAATATTCTCGGTGCAAACCTCTCTGCCAGAAATTTCTTTGGTAAAAATATTACCGATAAAAATATTGATACCCTCTTTGATTCTAACAATTTTCTTGCGGCTGTTTCTAAAGTCTTAAAAAAAGAAAGCACTTCGGAAAACTTAATTTTCTATGTAAAAAAACCGATTGACCAAAAACTTTATGCCCATATCAAACAACTACCTTGGCTTTCTAAGGGGCGTGCCGTGGCCGTTATCTCTTTCTATGACCTGACAAAAGCCATTAAAATCGAAAAAATGCAGTCTGACTTTGTGGCAAATGCCAGCCATGAACTCAGAACGCCGCTTTCAATTATCTCCGGCTTTATTGAAACCTTACAAACCTCAGCCAAAGATGATGAAGCCGCCCGCGAAGCCTTTTTAAAAATCATGGCCGAACAAGCCGAATATATGTCTGCCTTGATTGAAAACCTGCTCTCTTTGTCCAGAATTGAAATGGAACAAGACCAAAAACCCGACGGAACAGCCGATGTTGTAAAACTGGCCGAAGAAGTTAAACAAGCTTTGTCTTTGAAAGCTGAAGCCCGCGATATGAACATTGTGATTAAATGCGATGAGAAAATTCCGCAAATTACGGCCGATGAGCGACAAGTTAAACAAATTATTCAAAACCTGACAGATAATGCCGTTAAATATGGCGTCAGCAAAAGCGATGTCACCATTACCATCAGTCGCGCGGAAAAAATTCCGCCTTCAAAGACCTTTAAAGTCGCTAAAGGAGCGGCAATTGCCGTTGCCATTAACAATAAGGGCCCCAAAATCACACCGGAAAATTTGGCGCGCCTTACCGAACGTTTCTACCGTATGCAGGAACATAAAGACCTAAATATTAAAGGAACCGGGCTCGGACTCTCAATTGCCAAGCAAATTATTTTGCGCCACCACGGCAACCTGACCGTCACCTCTACAAACCTGCACGGAACGACTTTTACAATCTATCTGCCGCAAAATTTATAATATTAATCGGCTTTTTCGTTGACGGCTTCAGAGTCATATTCAATGGTTATCGGCGCCTCGTTTAGCGTGACATCTACTTGTTTGTCGTGACCGATATGGTAGAAATGAATGAAGGTCACGGGTTTCATGTCTGTGGCATTATTAATGCGCCGACGAACCTGAACGCGAACAAAGTCTATAATCTTGGCCTCATTATAATTACAAGCAACGACCTGCTCGGGCAAAAGCGCCGCAACCTCACTTTCTATTTTGTCACGCAAAGGCTCAAAGTCTTTTTCCTCCCAGATATCTTTGGAGGAAATTTTAACCCCCTCAAGCCCCCAGTCTTCTCTGAAAACAACACTGATAAAGACACTGCCGTTATAGGCTATTTGTTTGCGCCGTTTAATGACCTCTGATTTAAGGGAGATTACTTTGCGTCTGTCTACCCCCAAAACATCTGTCGGCGCCGTTCCGACCAAACTGCCCTTGCCGTCGTTGATTAAAATAATGTCACCGTTGCGCGCGGTTACAACCTCTTTTATACCACATTCTTCAGCAAAACGTTTGTGTGCGCGTATAAACTTTTTGTCTCCGTGTACGGGTAAAACGACGCTCGGCTTTAGCAATTGATACATAGCTTTAATTTCATCGCGGCTGCAATGCCCCGAGGTGTGAACCAAATGCGTTTCCGTAGTGATGACATCTACCCCCGCGGCCAAAAGTTTTTCCTGCATGGCCTCAATCTTATCTTCATTGCCGGGAATAATTTTGGAAGAAAAGATAACCGTATCCCCTTTGCCGAGCTTGACATATTTGCTCTCGCCATTAACAATAAAGGTTAAGGCGCTGCGATAATTGGCCTGTGAACCGGTACAAATATACAAAACTTTGTCTGAGGGAATCTCTTGCGCTTCTCTGACATCCAAACAACCGGGCAAATCTTTAAAATAGCCGCATTCTTTGGCAATTTTCATATTAGAAAGCAAACTGCGCCCAACCAAGACCGGCGTACGTCCGGCATCTTGTGCCGCCAAAATCAAACTTTCCAACCGCATCAGATTAGAGGCAAAACAAGTGACGACAACCGTGTTTTGCAAGGTCGGAATGAGTTGGCGCAAGCTGGAACGGATTTCAAATTCGCTCGGTTCTTTGCCTTCAACCAAAATATTGGTTGAATCACACACCAATAACTCAACCCCTTCTGAAGCCGCTTTTTGCAGAGCTTTATAATCTGTTTGCAAAAAGTCTATGGCATTGTCATCAAAACGCCAATCCGTGGCATGAACAACATTGCCATAACACGTGCGAATGCACAAGGCCGATGTCTCCGGCACGGAATGTGCAATAGAGATAAACTCAACCTCAAAATTTTGTAACTTTACAATCGGGTTTTCTTTGACAGACATCAGCGGCGCGTCTTCTATTTTATATTCACGCAACCGATTTGATATCAGCCCCAAGGTAAAGTCCGTAGCATAAATCGGACATTTTAGTTTGGGCCAGATATGCGCAATGGCGCCGAAATGGTCTTCATGCGCATGGGTTATAAACAAGCCTTCTATATCTTCGGCATAATTTTCTAAAAATGAGGCATCGGCCAAAGATAAATCAAGCCCCGGATAATCATCATTCAAAAAGCCGTAGCCGACATCTACCACAATCAGTTTGCCGTCTACCGCATAGGCATATAAATTCATGCCTATTTCATCGGCCCCGCCTAAGGGGATAAAATATATTCCGTTCTTATTAAAAGCGTTCATTCACTCTTTTCCTTTATCTTTATTTTCTGTATAAAAAATGTCTCCGGCATAAATTTTTTCAATCTTTTCTTGGCGTTTGAGCAAAAGCGCTCCGTCATCATCAACGCCAAAAAACACGCCTCGTCTGCTTTCTTTTTCAAGATTGACGGTTATTTCTTCTCCCAAACCTCTAACGTTTTGCAGCCATTTTGTTTTTATCGGCGCAAAGCCTTGTTGCGACAACAAGAGCAGATTTTTATCAAATTGCGTCATAAAGGTTTGTAAAAAATCTTTCCGATTTATAATTATTCCTTCTGCGGCAAGAGATGTCGGCGGATAAGGAGCATCCGGCATTTGCGGCGCCGTAGCAAGGTTGACGCCGATCCCCGTTATCAGATAATTGCCGCTCCCCTTTTCCATCAGGATACCGCAAATCTTCTTCCCTGAAAGCAGAACATCATTCGGCCATTTGAGTTTGGCATCGGCCGCGGGGGCAAAAAATTTTATTGTTTCATACAAACTTAGAGAAACGATAAAAATCATTTCGCCCAGTTTGTCAAGCCCTATTTCAAAGGCAAAAGAAAATAACAAATTTCCCAAGCCTCCGTCCCAGCTGCGTCCGCGGCGACCGCGCCCTTTGGTTTGTCTTTTGCCTGAAACAATAAATTTGCCGCCGGAAACGCCAAGATAACGGCAGATTTCATCATTAGTACTGCCGAGGGTTTCATAGTCTTGCCACTGCCAGTCATTAATTTTTTTCATGCGGGGATGTCCTAAAAAATCGTAAATAAAATCTTTTCCGCATCATGCAGCAGGTATCCGGGGTTTAATAAAGAAACAATAACAATTATCAAATTGATAAACAGGCAAATGTAAATGCCGTTGTCAACCCGATCAAATTCTTCATTGCAGTCTTCAAAATAAACCGTCTGGATTACCCGCAAGTAAGCATTGGCCACCAGCAATAAAGAAACCAGCACCACAGCCAACAATATATAACTTCCCTGCAGAACCAAATTATTGGCCAAAGATAATATGCCCAAAAAACCGAGCAAAGGCGGGCTGCCGATAAGTGAAATCATAAAGACCAAAAACGCCGCCGAAATATAGGGTTTGTCTGCGGCTATACCCGAAATATCAGGTAAATCCGTCAGATAGTCGCCTTTGGCTTTGAAGCCGAAAAACACCGTATAAATACCTGAAAGCGACAAGATATATACCAATAAATAAACAAAAGCACTGAGCAAAGAATTGTCATTTAACCCGACAAGGCACAAATAAACCAAACCCAAGTTATATAAGCCGGCATAGGAAAACAGGCGTCTGATGTTGTTTTCATTGTTGGCGCTTAGGGCCCCCAAGACAACCGACAAAACCGCAAACCCCGTCAATAAAGGCTGCAAACTTGCCTTCAGCGGCATAAAGACATTAAACAACAAATCAGCCAAACAGCCAAAAAAGGCAAAGGCCGGAATAATGCTTAAAAAGCCACCGACCGGCAGAATCGCCGTCCCGATGACATCCGTCATCCAAAAATGAAAAGGTGCTAAGGCCGCCAAATAAAGCAAAGAGGCAATAATGCAGACAATGGCTGCCAATAGTTTAGCATTTATCTGACCTTTGGCCAAAAAAGCTGATATATATTCATAGCTCAGGCTTCCGACCTCTTGATATAACATAACACAGCCTAATATTAAAACTGCCGCAAAAAAGAGGGAGAAAACCAAATATCGACGCCTGGGCAAAAATGTTTCTTCATCGGTTTTGGGATTGAGGCGCAACATTAAAAAATTACACCCCATCAGCATTACGCCGATGGTGCCGACCAAGATTAAATTTTGCGCCGAAATTAATAAAAATAATAATGTCAGACTTACCATGCTCAAGGCATAAAATGCCGCACTGTCCTCATCTTTGTTTAAAAACCACTTCAAAGACAAAAAGAACCAGGCCATGCTTAACAGGCCGATAATCAACTTAAACAAAATTGTATATTGATTGTTCATTAGCCAATGCGGGTAGCCGTTGAAATCATAAAAAATCAGCCCGGAAACCAAACTTAAGACCAAAAAAACTTTTGCCAAAGTGTAGAAAGTTTTAGCTGTTTGGCTCTCGCGAAAATATTTAACAATCAGCATAATCGGCAAAGATAACAGCAATAATGCTTCCGGCAGCAGGGATAACCATTTTGGTGTTTCCATGTTCTCTCCTATTCTCCTACCACAAACCACAAAGGCCTGATAAACGACATCAGCAAAATAAAGACGACCAGAAGACTTAAGGCAAATAAGGTCGGCGAAATATCCTCAGCTTCGGTCTGTTCTGCATCATATTTGCTGGCATCTCTTAGCCTGTACAAACTTCCAAGCAAAGTTCCGGCCAATAAAATCAGCGAAAAGACAACCATTAACCCCATACGCAGGTTAAATGATAATAAATCCGCCAATAATAAAAAATTGTTCATAAACAAGGATGACAGCGGTAAGCCGACCGCCGCCAAAATAAAAAATGAATATAAGAAGGATAAGCGCGGCGTCTTACATAATAAGCCTTCCGGCGTAGATGTTCCTTGGTTTTCTTGTCTGATATAGATATATTGCGACATTACCTCTAAGGCAGAAACAATAATCAAAAAGCTAAAACAAGAAAAACCGATGTTATATAAAATTAAGTCCGCCCGCGACAAAACCCCTAATAAATACATGATGTAATATACCGTCACATAGGCAAACATTTTATATTGAAAATCTTTGTTAATGAGCGCTATCAGAGCAATAAACAACATGGTGATTACACTGATGACCTCAAGTATTAAAATATAAAAAGAGGCAACCTCGGGCAAAACCTCGGGTAAAAAGCGCACAAAACCGTATACGCCGGTTAACGGCAATAAATTGACCGCGACAAAAACCAGCGGATTTTTGACGCCCGAAGCGACAGCCGATATCCAATAATGAAACGGCCAAATCGGAATTCGCGACAAGAAAGAAACAAATACCGCTCCCCAGATAAAATATTGTAATGTTTCCTGCATCGGCAATGCGCGTACTTTGCTTAATTCCATGCCGCTTTGGATGTTAAAAATCATTATTACGGCTACAAACATAATAACCGCACCAAGCAAATTATATAAAAAGAAGCGATAAAGCGATACCGGTTTTTTAATATCACCGAATTTGCCTATCAGCATATAAAGAGGCAAAAGCATGGCCTCAAAGAAAATGTAAAAAGAAAAGATATCCGCCGCAATAAACAAGCCCGTCATACTGCCCAAAAACATCAGGGCAAAGACCATCATTGATTTTGGTTGCTCGGGCGAATTACGCACACCGGTCATGGCTATTAAAAAGGCCAGATGCACCGCCGCAATCATCAGAAGAGAAAAGACATCAATGCCGAAAATAATCTCGATTTTAGGCGTTTCCAGCCAGCTGAAGGTTTCCGTTAACTGGAGGCCGGGCGCAGAGGTGTTGATTATCCAAAAGACACGCCAGATAAGAACTAAGTTAACAATAACCGTAAAAATGCCGACATTATAAACATTATGATTTGATGTCTCTTCATCATCTTTGGCCATCAGCGCAAAAATCATGCCGATAAAAGGCAAAATGATAATGGTTGAAAGCAGTGATAATATATTACTCACCCAAACCTCCGTTCATAACCAGCCAGAGCATTAGCCCCAAACCGCCGACGCCCCATAATAAATAGCTGAGCCAGCCATAAGACTGCAGCCTTTTAGCAAAAGTGACCGAAATCTCCGTAAAATGTGACAAGGACGATAATATCGTGCGTTCAATAAACAAAAAGTCAACCGTCAGCCACAAAATGCGACCGAGAATTTTTATCGGGGCAATTAATAAGTTTTCATAAATTCGGTTTAGCCATTCTCCGCTTTGCAATTCTTCATTTTCATAAAAACTGCTGAAATTTCTGAACGGCGCAATCATCATAAATAAAACAAAAGCCCCAAAAACGCAGCCGGTGCGAACAAAATCTGCCGGCGTCTTATAAATCAGCCAAGCAGCAAAAGCTGCCATCATCGCGGCCGAGAAAATGTTAGAATTATGCAACAGCGCCCAAACTCTTTCATCTGCGCGAATTTGGGTGAAATATATCTCCCGATAAATTTGTGCCAAAGCCAAAAGCTGGAGGATTAAAAATGTCCAAACCCAATATTGATTTTTGGGCCCGATAATATTGGTTAAAATTTGAATATCTGCAAAAACAATAATCAAAGTAATTAAAAAGCTGTATTTTAATGTGCGAATAAAACCGCCCATCCTTGAGACTTCCGTTTCATTGGAGGCCGCAATATTAACCAAAGACAGTGAAATGTTTATCAAATAAAAAGCCGGAAGCAAAAAAGGATAATTATCTTCTATCTGGCCGGGAACCGTAGACAACAAACCAAAGAAAAAGCCAAAGGACATCATATTTAAGTATAAGGCTTTAGAACGAATATTGTCTTGGCTCAGAGCACCGAAAAAGCCCCAAAACATTGATACTACCGCAAAAAACAGCATTAAAGGCCCGGCTAAAGTTGAATATTGCAAAACAACACTGACTTTGCTCAAAATCGCCAAGCTCGTTATCGGGACCAGAGCAAATGAAGCCAAGGCCAAGCGGTTGAAGTTTATGTTGCGCCACTCCAATAACATATTCTGAAACAAAAATAACCCAGATTTAATAAAAACACTAAACAATAAAAGCAGAGGCACAAAATTTTGATAAGCGTCTGCCTCTTTAAAACGTGCCAAATCTGCCAAAGACGTGGTTCCCAAACAGCCATAGAGAATCGCAAAGGCCGTAAACATCCCCATATCAGCCAACAGGTTGAAATAAACATATTTTTGTCTGGCCTCAAAGTCATTTACGACATAAAAGCCAATCACCCCCAAGGCACAAGAACTAATAAGCAATTGTAAGGTGTTTTGGCTGCATATCAGCAAAATAAAAGCCGCCAAATTCAGCATCATTAAGGCTGCCAAGCGCAAGCGCTTGCCCTCAAAGGGGTAAAATATGTTGCTGAAAGCTGCCAGTAAAATAACTAAAAAGACCGGCGTAATAAAATTATAATTGTAAAAATTGCTTGATAAATCAACCGTTACCAAAAAATCTTTATATTCTATCCAAGGATAAACAAACGTGTGACTATAGCCTGAAAGCGCATGAGCGGCATAGTTTGCAAATAAGGCCGCCAAAATTACAAATATCCCCAAAGAGGCCGTGCGCTCATATTTTATGGGCGGCAACATTAAGACAAAAAGGCCGGCAGCTATTAAATATATGAAAGTGCTGAATATCATTTAACCTTACCTTGTTTCAAATCAGCATTAATATAACAAAAAATAAGGGCATTAAAAGCCCTTATTATGTTTATCTTCCTCTTGCTGTGTATAAGTGGAAAGCTATTTTGCGGCAATCATCAAAGCCTCAAGACTTCTGACAATGCGAACCGGAACTTTATAGTCACGGGCGACTTCATTGCCCTCAACTTCTACCAAATATACCTCATCAACCGATTTTAGAGGCTGACGCGCCTTTTCATTAATGGCATCAAGCGTTACGGCACTTTCACGAGAACGATAGAGCAATGCCGAATCGCCGCCGTCATAAATCAAACGGGGATTTTCCGGCCCACCCTCGCGATATTTAATGATTATCAGGATTTCTCCCAAAGCGTTTTGAAGAATATCATAACGGCCTTCTTCTTCGGCATGTACATCATTTACCATTGCTGTCCTCTACATCTTAGGATTAATTAATTGTTTGAATAGTAACATATAATTATTAACAAATACAGAACAATTTTAATTTTTTTTATTTTTTTGATTTTTTTTGTTGACTTCACTTTTTTTATCATCTATACAATGTTTCGTCATTTGACGGGTGCGTAGCTCAGCTGGTAGAGCATTTGACTTTTAATCAAAGGGTCTCGGGTTCGAATCCCGACGCGCTCACCAATTAAGCCCTGAAATCTTTGTGGTTTCTGGGCTTTTTTCTTATCTAAACAACGGGATTCAAACCCGACGGGATTATTTATTGCTTTTATCTGCTTCTGAAGAGTTTGGGGCGGCAGCGATATGGATGTCTCCACGCGTGATTATGCCTTTGATGTTTTTGCTGCGGTCGGTAATAATGGCTCTTTCCGAGTTATTTAGCCGCAGACGAAAATATATGGTATATAAATCCGTGTCAGGATAAGCCACAACTGCCTTGGGATTCATTATCTTTTCCACCGTTGTTGTGCCGTCATTACCTAAAATCAGCGCATCATTTATATCTGAGCGCGTCACAGAACCCATAAATTTGTTCTTTTTATCAACCACTGGATAAACCGCATAGCCCTCGGTCTTAATGGCCTCAAGCGCCTCTTCAATGCTCATGTCACAGGGGAAGCTGCGGACATTTTCGCTCATAATACTGCGTGCGGTCATCTTGCTTAAATGCAAGGCCTCCGGCGTGTTTTGTGATTGTTTTAACATTAATTTCAGATATATCGGCTTGTGATGAAGCCTTTTTGCCGTTAGGTCAGCAATTGCCGCACTTAGCATAATCGGCAAGATATAGGTGTATCCGGCCGTCATCTCAAAAACCATGACCACCGCCGTTATCGGTGTGCGGGCAACCGCCGACAAAAAGGCCGCCATCCCCACCAAAGATACGGCCACCACATTTATCTCAAGCCCCAAAAGATTGAAAAAAGACGCCAGCAAATATCCTAAAAATGAGCCAAGCATGAGTATCGGCAAAAAGATGCCTCCTGCCGCTCCCGAACCGAAACATAAGGGTGTCAGCACAAACTTGCCGATAAAAATTAGAATAATCATGCCAAGCGTTAGTTTGTGTTGCAGCAGCAGGCCAACCGCATTGTTCCCCGTGCCCAGAACCTCTGGCAAGACCAACCCCACCAAACCGACTACCAAGCCGGCGAGTGCAGGTTTTAGCCAATTTGGCAGTTTCTTATACCTTTCAAACAAATTTTGTGAAAAATATATCAACTTGGCAAAATATACGCCGAGTATGCCGGAAAGAAAGCCCAAAATAATGCTGACGAAAATCCCCGCTACGGACATTTCTTTATCTAATGAGGGAATGGTAAAAGCCGGATGATTGCCCAGAAAATAGCGAGCAAAAGAGGCCGCCGTGACTGTTGCCGCCAGAACCGGAAACAGCAAAAAAGAATAAAATTTTTGCAGCAATTCTTCCAGAACAAAAATCGTGCCGGCAATGGGGGCATTAAAGGTGGCGCCAATCGCCGAACCGGCTCCGGCCGCTATCAGTTTGTCTTTATCCAGCGCATTGACATCAAAAATTCGCCCGACCAATGATCCGGCTCCTGCCCCGAGCTGAACGCTCGGCCCTTCTCGTCCGAGCGGCAACCCGCAACCGATGCCGAAAACACCGGCAAAAAACTTGACAAAGATACTGCGCAGCCTTATCACACTGCCGATTTTGGTTAAGACCAACTTAACATAGGGAATGCCGCTGCCTTTGGTTTCAGGTGCAAGTTTGAAGACCAAAAGACCTGATATCAAACCGCCGAAAGTGGTTATAAGCGGCAGTAATAACAGTCTTTCCGACCAAGAAACCGCCGCAACCTGCGTTTGAATAAAATAAAAAAGAGAATCTATCGCAAGCTTAAATAAGACCACTAAGATTCCCGCAACCAAACCAACCAAAACCGCTTGTAATATGATTTTGTTTTTAATCAGTTCTTCATAAAAATCTTTACGCTTCTGACGGAAATATTCGGCCGATATCATCTAAACTCACATTAAATGATTGATAAAACTGCGCCAAGCATAAGTTATTTGCAAAATTTTGTAAACCCTTAACCGCCGATTTTCCCCCTTAGCGGATAAAATTGGTTTGCGTAACGGCCTCGGGTGCGGGCGGCGTTATTCCCGCTTTTTTGCCGGCTTCAATAGACTTGAGCAACCAAGCCATGTTTTGCCCCAAAATGCGCATTATCTGCATGCCTTCCTTATCTTGCAAAACTTCTTGCGGTGTGTTGCCATGCACCATGTTCCAGTAGCGTGATGAAACTATCGGCATGCGGCTGATGGTGAAATATTTATTCAAAACATCTAATGATGCCGTGGTTCCGGCTCGCCGCGCCGAAACAACCGCAGCACCGGGTTTGTTGGCAAAAACTGCCGAGCCGGCATAAAATATTCGATTAAGCAAAGATAAGATTCTGCCGCTCGGATGCGCATAATATACAGGAGACCCGACAATAAAGCCGTCTGCCGTTTCGGCTTTGGCAATAATTTGGTTAACTAAGTCATTATCAAACACACAACGATTGTTTAACTCACGACATTTGCGACAGCCGATACAATCTCTTATTTCGCCGGTGCCGCTTTGAATGATTTCAGTTTCTATTCCTTCGGCGGCCAAGGCTTTGGCGACTTCAGAGAGGGCCGTATATGTGCAGCCGTTGGCGTGCGGACTGCCGTTTAACATTAAAACTTTCATCAATTGTCTCCTAACTTTCAAACCTATCAAAAAGCTGTTTTAACTCTTCTATCTTGGCTTCTTTTTCTGCCTCTGAGGCAAAAGTTTGCACCACGCAATGTTGCAGGTGCGTTTTTAAAATATTGCCCTCAACCGCACGCACCGCCGAGCGAATCGCTCGAAGCTGGATTAGAATCTCGGGACAATAGCGGCGCTCATCTATCATCTTTTTGACGCCTTCCAATTGTCCGATTATGCGGTTAATACGCGGTAACTCCGCCTCATGCGACGGGTGCATCTCAGCCCCTATCTTACTCCTCTGAGCCACATTTACACTCTTTTTGGCAGGTGCAGCCCTTGCCTGACTGACAGTCACAGTTTTCACCGCATTGGTGTGTTTCATCACAGGTGCAGTTATCGCCGCAGGTGCAGTTAGGATTTTTGCATTTGGGATTGTTGCAATTGCGCATTTTCTTTCTCCTTAAAAAAATATACCCCCGTATGGTATGTTACCATACAGCTATTCCGGTTTCTCTGTCAAGAATGAAAAAAGTTCTATCCTAGCTTTTCAAGCTCTTCCGAAGTTTTAAGCCATTGTTCTTCAAGCTCGTTTAGCTGATTTTCGGTATAAGCAAAATCTTTTTGCGCCGCAATGATTTCTGCCGGACTTAAGGGAGTCATAAAGGCTTCTTGCAGTTTTTGTTTTTCTTGCTGCAGGCGTTCCATTTGTTTTTCAAGGCGGCGGATATCTGCCTGCAGAGCTTTTTTTGCAACATTTTTTCTTTAGAACTTGCCTCAGCGGGTTTGGCTTTTTTCACCTCGGGACGCGGAGAATTTTCGCCTAATAGTTCGCGGCGGTAATCTTCCAAATCTCCATGATATTCTTTGCAGGTGCCGTTTTTAACCAGCCACAGGTTATCTGCTACCAGCTCAATTAAGTGTAAATCATGGGTTATCAGAATCAGCGCCCCTTTGTAGTCATTTAAGGCGGTTATCAGAGCGTCGCGGGCTTCTATATCCAGATGGTTGGTCGGCTCGTCCAAAATTAATAAAGACGGGGCGTTTTTGCTCATGGCGGCAAAAAGCAAGCGCGCTTTTTCTCCCCCTGAAAGTTTGGCAATTTGGGTCAAAGCCTTTTCTTGCTCTAAGCCAAAACGCGCCAAATGCGCGCGAACCTGCGGCTCTGAGGCCATGGGCATTTGGCTTGCCATATATTCATAAGCCGTTAAATCTAAGGGGAGTTCTTCACTTTGGTGCTGAGCAAAATAGCCTATGCGCAGTTTGGAAGAGTATCTTATTTTTCCGGACATCGGCGATAATTTTTGGGATATCAGCTTGGCCAGTGTCGATTTACCGTTGCCGTTGGCTCCGAGCAGAGCTATGCGGTCATTGTCGACGATTTGTAAATTGAGCCTTTTTAAGACAACCTTCTCCCCGTAGCCAGTTGCAACATCTTCAAGCGTGAGCAACGGCGGCGGCAAGGCCTCGGGCTCGGGAAAGTCAAAACGGCAAGAGGCGGCGTCTTCCATGAGGGTGACCGTGTCTAATTTTTCAAGCATTTTAATACGGCTTTGCGCTTGTTTGGCTTTGCTTGCTTTGTAACGGAAACGGTCAACAAAAGCCTGAAGATGACGGCGTTTTTGCTCTATTTTGGCGGCTTGCTTGCTTAACAACTCTTGCTGCATGGCGCGGGTTTTGCAAAAAGTATCATAATTGCCGCCGTAGGTTATTAGCCGTTTATTGTCAAAATGAATGATATAAGTACACAAAGCATTTAAAATGGCTCTGTCATGGCTGATAAGAACCATGGTGCCGGCATATTTCTGCAAATGATTTTGCAGCCACAGACTTGCTTCCAAATCCAGATGATTGGTCGGCTCATCCAACAGCAAAATATCTGACGGCTGAAACAAGGCCGCCGCCAAAGCCAGACGCATGCGCCAACCGCCGGAAAATTCTTTAACCGGTCGTGCTAAATCTGCCTCCGAAAAGCCTAAACCATTTAAAATTTCGGCCGCACGCGCCGGCGCAGATGCTGCCCCCATCAGATTCAGACGCTCGTGAATCTCGCCAAGCTCCATGGGAGAGGCTTGTTCCAAACGATTTAACAGCTCGGCGCGCTCTTTGTCTTTGTGCAAAACAAAATCTAAAATCGAGCTTTCCGTGTCTTGTTGCTCTTGTTCAACATATACGACTTTATAACTTGAGGGAAAGCCAATGCTGCCGCTCTCAGTTTCCAGCTCACCTTGCAAGGCACGAAACAAAGTGGATTTGCCGCAACCGTTGGGGCCGATAAGCCCGACTTTCCAACCGTCGGCAATGTGCGCCGAGGCATGCTCCAGCAAAACTTTTGCCCCTATGCGCAAGGTGATGTCATTAATATCAATCATTCTTTATTTCCGGCCTGGGTTTGCAGCCGCAATAGCTTTGGTTGTAAAGATTGAGTGTTTTTATCAGTGTTTGGCGGCGTTCCTGCATGCCGCCTTTGCGGCCTTCAATTTGCTCATAGGTCATGTTTGTTTCAGCGGCGGCTTTAGCGGCCATGCGATTGACCTGATCCAAGTCTTTATAACGCGAAACGCCCAAAACCGACGCCACCGCTTTATAACCCTCTGCCTTGGCATATTCCATAACTCTTTTCAGGCGCATATAAAAACAAATATCACAACGTTTGCCTCGTTCCGGCTCGTTTTCAAGCCCGCGGGTTAATTCGCACCAGCGCTCATTGTCATATTCAAGCGCAAGAAAAGGAATATTATAAACAGCGCAAAGGCGTTTGTTTTCCTCAAGGCGGCGCTGATATTCCTGAAGTGGGCGAATGTTGGGATTGTAAAAAACAACGGCAAAATCACGCCCTTCTTGAGCCAGTTTTTCAATAACGGCACAAGAACAGGGCGCACAGCAAGAAAGTAGCAACAATTTTTCGCTCATTTGTTTTTCCTCATAAAAGTTATTCGCATCATACACAAAAATTTGTTTTTGGCAAATATAATTGCTTGCCAAAAAAAATTTAGTTTTTAAGATAGCGTTATCTACTGTAGTTTGACGGAGAAGATGATAATGATTGAAATTGCCAAAGAAAAATGTTGCGGATGTTCTGCCTGCGCCAATATTTGTCCGGTCGGTGCCATTTCCATGCGGGCAGATGACGAAGGTTTTTTGTATCCGAGCGTTGAGAGTGATAAGTGCACCCATTGTCATCTGTGTGTGGATACCTGCCCGTCTTTAAGCAAGCCTAAAAATGAAAATTCACCAAAACCTTTGTGTTTTGCCGCTTGGGCTAAAGATGACACCATTCGCAAGACCAGCTCATCAGGCGGCGTGTTTTCTTTGGTAGCTACAGAAATTTTGACAGAAAACGGCGTTGTGTGCGGCGCCGCTTTTGATGAGAATGCGCATCTTCGGCATATTCTTATTGATAATGAAAAAGACTTGTACAAACTGCGCGGCTCAAAATATGTTCAAAGCGAAATCGGCTCCGTGTTTAAGGATATTCGCAAACTCTTAAAAGAAGGGCGCAAAGTTTTGTTTTGCGGCACACCGTGCCAAGGCGCCGGTCTTAGAGCTTTTCTGAAACAAAATTATGATAATTTGTTTGTGGCAGACGTGGTTTGCCACGGCGCCCCTTCTCCAAAAGTTTTTGCCAGATATCTGTGCGACACACTCGGCGAAAATGCCTCATTCAGTGAAATTGCTTTTCGCGATAAATGCAACGGGTGGAAACAGCTGACCTTGTGTATTCGCAACCAAGAAGAAGAACTGCTTAAAGAAAAAGCCGGCGAAAATTCTTATATGAACGGTTTTCTCGGCAATTTGTATTTGCGCCCGAGCTGTAGCGAATGTCCTTATACGACTTGTCAGCGAATCGGCGATATTACTTTGGGCGATTTTTGGGGGATTCAGAATTTTAAGAAAAAGCTCGATGATGACAAAGGGACTTCTCTTTTGCTAATTAACAACCGCAAAGGGCGCGAACTTTTGGAAAAAATTAAGCCTTTGCTTAAGGTTTGTGAAGAAAGACCGCTTAAGGAAGCCGTTAGCGGAAATCCGGTATTAAAACACCCTTGCACCCCGCATAAAAACCGCCAAACTTTTTTTGAATTGTTTCAAGACCCTCATCGTGAGGTGGCCGATATGGTTGAAGAATGTATGGAGAAGAAAAAAGTCGGAATTATGAATTTTCATTATTCCAATGTTAATTTCGGCGCGGTCATGGTTCCTTTTGCTTTGGCAAA
>CALXWF010000119.1 GCA_944392285.1 uncultured Alphaproteobacteria bacterium
GTGCTTCTGGAAGAGCCTCAGAAACAACCTCTGCTTCTCCTGCAGCAACCGGCAAAGCCTCAACTTTATTAGCCTTTGCCCATTTCTCATACCAAGGCGCAAAATTTTGCTGTGCCGTTTTTACATTTTCTGCCGTAATTTTATTTTCTAAAATACTTTGCTTTAAGATATTGAGGGCATCCGGATGCAAATTCATCATCTTACTGTCGGTACAATCTGTTTTTTTATACAGATACTTTTTCAAAATATTAGGTGCCGAACAAATCTCATAATCAAGCTCGAACTTATTCTTAAACGGATCCCGAATAGCCATGGTGACTAATTTTTCGTTTTTGGTCGTATTAACAAAATCATTGGCATTTCCCTTGCCCAGACCGTCAACCCCGACAACGCCTTGTAAGACCACAACCGTGCGGTCAAAAAGATTATTTTTGCGCAAACTTTGCATAAATTCTTCCAATTTACCATACAAACAACGAGTTTGCTCGGCATATACGCTGCGTTTTTCAAAGTTATCCTGAACCCCAACCCAAGGAAGAGCATCTTTTGTCTTCCACGCTTCCAAAGGTTTCAACTGACAAAACTCATCATAAACATACATTTTCGGAATATCTATATAAACAAAATATGCCTTATTTCCCTTATCTGCGGCAATATCTTTGGCCAAAATATCCAAGGCTTGCAAAGAATCAATCACATAAATATCTTTATAGCTGATTCCAAGCATTGGTGCGCCGTCTACATCCATAAAAGTTTTTAACAACTTATACAGCAGCGGAAAACCATCCGTTAACCCCATACTCTCAATCCATTCGGCCAACAAAACCGCCGTACGCGCCTCGATGGAATAATTTGTCTTTTCAAGCCCGACCGGAATTCCTTGTTTTTCAACACATTTATTAACATTAACTTCACCGTCTTCCCGACACATTTCAATCCCTTGAGATTGATAAGCCTTAACGTCATATCCTGAACGGTTAAAAATATCAAACAGCCGATTTTCCTTCAAATAGACATATTTGGGCATCAAATTATGAAAGCGCCATAAATCCTGCGCAATAACTTTATTTTGCAACAATTCCTGCACATTCTTATTACTGCCGATATTAAATGTTTCTGCCATATTATAAAAAGGATCATAGTCATTAATATAAGCATTGGCAAAATACTTATACCCGTTACGAATATAAAAACCGAGCATAACATCTCGCGTAGCGTCAAGCTCTTTATTAACCGCCGCATCTGCAACCTTACTGTTTTTCAAATCATTCATATATCCGTAAGAGGTCAACTCCGGCACCGCAATATAAACAAATCTCTTATCTTGAGAGGTGTCTGCGGGAACAGATTTTTCTTTAAGCATATTATCATAAACGGCATAAGCATCTTTTGTCCCCCAAAGGGTATATTCATGAAAAGCCACACCGACGAATACCAAAAACAACACACCGACAAAATAAGCAATCCCTTGTTTATTGGTACTGACCAGATAAATAAAGAAAATCAGCCCGACAACCACGCCGAGGAAAACGTGAGAAAAGCTGGTCATCAACAGCCCCATATCATACCCCAGATAAGCCTCGGCAAAACCCGCAAACATTGAATGTTTATCAAAATTTGCAAACTGGTTAACAAATACGACCGCAAACACACCGACAATTACAGCCGTTAACACATTTTGCAAAAAGCTGGAAAAAGACACCAAATACATCAACACAAAGGAAAAGATAAAAATCCCCGATAAAATATAGACGACCTCAAGCGTCAAAGAGTTCTGTGACGGAAATATCTTAAAGCTGCCTCCTCCGGCAAACAAAGTAAAATCTATCGCCAACAACAAGCCCACAATCAGAGCTTTTTCCACCCAATCCACCAAGAAAGCACCCCAGCTTCTGCCCCTTTTTTGTTTAACCATTTTAATGGATACGGGAGTCTTTTCATCGATAACTATATCTTCCATAACAAATGCCTCTGTTGCTTGCGTTTATTTCTTGCTTATCTAACCATATCTGCATTTGAATTTAAAGCAAAAAACCTCGTAACTCCACAAGAGCTACGAGGTTTTTTAAACACGACTTGAAATCGACTATCTTGAGTAGTACTCGATAACCAGGTTCGGTTCCATCAATGTTGCATAAGGAACATCTTCAAATTTAGGAACGAAAGCATATTTGGCAGTAAGTTTTTTGCTGTCTACTTCCAAATATCCCGGAATATCACGAGAAGTTGACTCAACTGCAGCCAAAACCGTGGCCAGCTGTTTAGATTTTTCACGAACTTCAATAACGTCACCGGCTTTAACCATATAGGAAGGAATGTTTACCTTTTTGCCGTTAACGGTAACATGGCCGTGGTTAACAAACTGACGAGCGGCAAAAATCGTCGGAACGAATTTTGCTTTATAAACCAGATTATCCAAGCGAGATTCCAACAAGCCGATAAAGTTTTCGACCGCATCACCGGATCTTCTGATGGCTTCGACATAGTATTTATAGAACTGTTTTTCAGAAACGTTACCATAATAGGTTTTGATTTTCTGTTTTGCATTTAACTGAACACCGTAGTCAGTCGGTTTTTTGCGTCTTTGACCATGTTGTCCGGGAGCATATTCTCTTTTGCTGAACGGACTTTTGGGGTTGCCCCACAAATTTGCACCGAAACGGCGGTCAGCTTTCTTTTTAGCTGCAACAATACTTTTCATCAATCTATCCTTTTTTCATTTATTAACATTATTGTCCCGGAAGTCTAAACCCTAAAAAATTTAAACGGGATGTTACCATCCGCCTACCCGGAAGTGTCTGCAATCTATCACAAAAAAATATAATTTCAAGCAAAATCTATAAAATAACTCTGGATTTTTACAATTATCAAATTACAATAACCGCAACCGGAGAAGAATACTCATGTCTTATGATCTGTTGTTTCAAAAAGCCATAGAATTACACAATGCCAACCGCTTAGATGAAGCGGCGGCCATATATCGCCAAATATTGGAAACCGCGCCGCAAAACCCCGATGTCTTAAATTTGCTCGGGCTTGTTGCTCAAGCCAAAGGCGCTCACCCAGAAGCAACAGAGCTTTTTTATCAGGCCATTTGCCAAACACCCGAACATGCGCCGCTGTATTTTAATCTGGCTATTTCGCTTGATGCCTGGGACAAACCCATAGAAGCCATAGACAATCTCAAAAAAGCCATTAAATTAGCCCCCGACATGAAAGAGGCTTACATCACCCTTGGGGACATCTATCGCCGCCTTAACCATCGTTTGGAAGCAACTTCAGCCTATGAACAAGCCTTAAATCTGGACAAACAATCTGTTGAAGCCCTGACCGGCAAAGCTCTGCTTATAGAGCAAATGTCTGAAAAAATTTCAACCCTTGAACAAATCATCAAAGATTATCCCAATTCTCCCTTACCTTTGTTTGAGCTGGCAAATTGTTATTTTAACATGGCGCAATATGACAAAGCCTCAGCCCTGAGCTCAAGAGTTGTTTTGCTTCTTCCCGAAAACCCTGAAGCTCTTAATCTGCATGCTTTTACCCTTTTACAGACTCAGCACCCGGAAGAAGCGGAAAAATATTTGCGCCGCTCTCTGCAAATTTTTCCCTCAGCCAAAGCGGCTTTGGCCTTGGCAGAAATTTTATCAGGCAAAGGCTTATCGCAAGAAGCGGAAGCCCTCTTTCGCCAAGCCATCAGACTTGAGGACAAAAACATTGAAGCACACATTAATTATGCAGATTTTCTCTATCATCAACACCGCCTGCCCGAGGCTTTGGAAGAATATCGCGCGGCCGTTATCCTCGACCCCAAGCGCGCCGAAGTCAGCAACAATTTAGGCATTATTCTCAAAGACTTAGGCGACTATGAACAAGCATTGGGGCTGTTTTTTAATGCCCTTGCCCTGAAACCCGACTTAGAAGAAATTTCAATTAACCTCTCTGAAACATTAACCTTATTTGCCCAAAATTCACCCAAAGATGCCGTAAAAATCGCTGAAAACTGGGTAAAAAACACACCCGATAATATTTTTGCCCGCCATACTTTAGCATCGCTGAAAGGAGAAAACTTTGCGGATAATCAAATTTTTGCTCAAAAGCTGTTTGACGCTTTCGCTGATAATTATGAGTTGGTTCTTGCGCGGCTTGATTACCGCCTACCAAACAGCATTAGAGAGTTTATTGGAGATGTTAAAGGTCGCATCGTGGATTTGGGGTGTGGCACGGGGCTTACTGGCTTGGCTCTTAAAACCCCTGCTACCGAGCTTATCGGCGTGGATATCTCCCAAGCCATGCTCAAAAAAGCAAAAGAAAAACACATCTACAAACAATTGATACAAAAAGAGATTCAAGACTTTTTACAAAATCAAAACGACAAGGCTGACTTATATGTTGCCGCCGATGTTTTTAATTACATCGGAGACTTAAAGGAAATCATTCGTCTCATCTCCCCTCACCCTTTGTGTTTTTCAATTGAAAACGGGCCGAATGAAACAGATTTTCGCCTCACCGCAAACGGAAGATATCAACATTCAGAGCAATATATCAATAAATTATTAAACAATAACGGTTACAATCTTATCAGAAAAAAACTTTTGGTTATCCGCAAAGAAGACAACCAAGAGGTACAAGGCACGCTATACTTTGCACAATGAAAGGATAAGACAATGTCCGACGAACTCATTGATATTTATGACGGCAACATGAATCTTCTTGGCCAAGCCGAAAAATCTCAGGCTCATAAAGAAGGTCTTTGGCATCAAACATTTCATTGTTGGATTATAAAAAAATCTCCCAAAGGGCGTCCTTTAGTCTGGTTGCAACTGCGCGGCAAACATAAAGAACAATATCCCAACTTGCTGGATATTTCCTCTGCCGGCCACCTCAAAAGCGGAGAAACGCCCAAAGACGGCATTAAAGAAATTGAGAAAGAACTCGGACTCAAGGTTGACTTTGACAAGCTGACCAAACTTTTCACCCGCCGTCTGAGCTTAGATATTCCGGGCATTATCAATCGTGAGTTTTGCGCCACCTATCTTTTGGAAACAAACAAAAATCTGACAGACGTTACCCTACAACCCGAAGAAGTTGAAGGCATTGCTGAAGCCGATGTTGAAGATATGATTAACCTCTTCAGCGGCAAAGTAAAAAACATTTACATCACCGGTTTCATAAAAGACAACGACGGCAGCCTTAAAACCCGCAGCGGTGCCGTCACGGTTTTTGAGTTTGTTCCTCACGCCCGCGACTATTATCTAAAGGTTATGAACACCATCAAACGTTATTTTGCCGGTCAAACAAAATTTGAATAAGGCTAAAATATTTTATCCAAATTTTTAATTTCAGCTGCAATTTTCTTATGAAGTTTGGCGCTGACATGTCCCTTATCCGCAACAATCTCTAAGCGAGAATACGGCATAGCCTTATGCAAGACATAAGCCTGTTCAAGCGGACAAACAAAATCAAGCCGATTATGAATAATAACCGCCGGAATATGGCTTATTTTCTGCAAATTATTAACAATTTCATCTCGCGGCAAATAAAACTTCTGTGCCGCATATTGCATATATATCCGCATATAAGCGAGCGAAACCTCATCAATTTCCTCTTGAGGGGATGGCAAATTCATCTGCCCGAGCAGCCGCTCATAACTTCCGTATAAATTCTGTGCCAATTGTTGGTCGGTGACATCTGAAGAAAGAGCTTTTTGATAATAAAAATCATAAAATGATTCCTCTGGCGGCACCGCTTGGCGCATTTTTTCAACAAAATCGGGATAAAATCTGGCCGCCTCGCCAAGCTCCCAACGTTCATTATAAAACCCGTCGGCAAAAAAGATTTGCGACAAAAGCATATATCTGACTTTTTCCGGGTGTTTTTCGGCAAACAACAACATCAAGGCCGAAGCCCAAGAAGCCCCGCGCAAAATCAAAGGCTCATCCACCTGCAAATGCGCAAGCAACCGTTCCATATCATGCAAAGTCAAGGCAGTAGTGTTGCTTTCGAGCCGCCCCAAAGGCAAAGATTTTCCGCAACCGCGCTGGTCAAACGTAATAACGCGAAATTTTTTCAAATTAAAAGGCTTAAGATATTTTGCTTTCACACTGCCGCCCGGTCCGCCATGTGTCATTAATACCGACATCCCTTTAGTATTACCATATTCGGCAAAAAACACTTGATGCCCGTCTTCTTCAGGCAAAAAACCGCAATTAAAAGGTTTCGGCTCAAACCATTTCTCAAAAAACATTTTTTATCCTTTTTTAATTATTATATCTTTATCATAATAAAAAAATAAAAGAAGGCAATCTATGATGACTAAAATTTATCAGAATATTTTAATTCTTACCGGCGCCGGCATTTCGGCAGAATCCGGTCTGGCGACTTTCCGCAGCGCCAACGGCTTATGGAACAATCACCGTGTCGAAGATGTCGCAACGATTGAAGGTTTTCAGCGCAATCCGGCCTTGGTTCACGATTTTTATAACGGCTTGAAAGAAGAAATTCAAAAAGCAAAACCCAATGCCGCCCATCTGGCTATCACTAAATTGCAGAAAAATTATCCCGGACAAATCAACGTTGTCACCCAAAATGTCGATACCCTGCATGAAAAGGCCGGCAACCGAAATGTTTATCATATCCACGGTCAGATTAACCAGGCCGTCTGCCTTAATTGCGGTCATGTTTTGGAAACCTTCGGCGATGTTGATACCCGGACCGCCTGCCCGCATTGTCAGGTCGCCGGAATGATGAAACCCAATATTGTTTTTTTCGGTGAAAATTTGCTCTGTATGAATGAGGTTGACCGTCTGCTGCGCCGCTGCGACCTGTTTATCTCAATCGGAACTTCCGGCGTTGTCTATCCCGCCGCCGGTTTTGTACAAACCGCCAAATATTGCGGCGCCGACACCATTGAGTTTACTTTGGAAACGACAGCCAATAACTACCTTTTCGACCACCACGTCTATGGTCCGGCCGGTCAGACTTTCCCGCCTTATGTCGAAAAATTATTAAACACGGCAACAGAAGCAAAATAAAAGCCCGTCTCCAAAACGGGCTTTTATAAGGGATAAAAAACTATTCGGAAACTTTTGGTGCGTCTTTTTTGGCAGCTTTTCTTTCCGCCATGCGTTTTTCAAACATCGCTTTTTTTTCTGCTTTGATTTGTTCCAGTTTGCTTTTTTGCTCCGGCGTCAGGATTTTTTCAAATTCTTCCATATTCTGCTTACGCAGTTCATCCATTTTCTGTCGCAGCTGTTTCATTTCTTCCATCAAAGGTCCGACTTTTTCACGACCTTCTTCGCGGATTTTCTTGGCTTCTGCTTTTTGTTCTTCACTCAATCCTAATTCCTGAGCGAACCGATCATGATGCCGCATTGCTTTTTCCCTGATCATATGTGGACGCGGCGCCGGTTTACCGCCATGAGGCAACATTTCTTCATGATGCGGCGGAGGCGGCAAAGGCATATCATCAGTTTCCTGAGCATTAACACTAAAGCTGCTCAAGGTCAAAACTGAAGCACATACGGCAGAAAGCAAAAATTTTTTCATCATTATTCTCCTTTTAAAAATTGCAGTTTTTCACTTAAAATTTTACGAGCATTAGAAAGTCTGGAACGTACGGTTCCGACGGGAACGCCGGCTTTTTTGGCAATTGTTTCATAACTCATTTCTTCAAACTCATACCAAACAATCACATCGCGCAATTTTCGAGGCAAGCTGTCCACGGCTTTCAAAATAATTTTTTGCCGCATTTTGGCATCAATAATTTCATCTTGCCGGTTTTCAACGCTTAAGTTATCCAAAACTTCCTCATCGCTGAGTTGCGCGTTTTGCATTTTATATTGGCGAGACTTAAAAAAATCACGACAAACATTAGCGGTAATTGCGGCAATCCATTGCGACAATTTTCCTTCTTCATGATAATTTTTTAAATTTCTCCAAGTTTTAATATAGACTTCCTGTTCAATATCTTCATTATATGAACCGGTAAGTTTTCTGATAATGGACTTTATCAGGCCTTTATGTTCAATAATTTCTTTCATCAGCTAACCATCAACAATCCAAAATCATCAACCGGCAGGCCCATATCTTCGATAACCGAACCGTTAACCGTCTGGTAAACCTCACTGTCCAAATCATAATAGACTTCAACACTTTGAGGATAGAACCACCCCAGCCCCAACACCACCGTTAAGACCGCCAAAGATGTCTTAATCTGCCGACGGCGTTTTTTGCGGGCAAAGTAAAGCGGTTTTGCTTCTTTTATGAGTTGTGAAATATCTTCCATCTTTCCTCCTTACATTTATTATAACGAAGAAAGTTTTAATAAAGTTCAAAAAATTTTAAACAAAACTATCTTCCGCCGGATTTTTCTTTTGTTTTCATACAGATAGTACCTGTCCCCAGCAAAATATTTTTCAAATCTTTTTCAAGCGTTTCCTCATGAAACACTATGGCATTGATACCAAGTTCGGAAGCGGCCGTTACATTTCTTTCTTTATCATCGACAAAAATCATTTCCTCAAACTTACAGCCCAAGCGCCGCCGCACGGTTTCATAAATTTCGGGATCGGGTTTTAACATTCCCAAATCAAAAGACGTAAATTTATATTCCGGCTTAATTTCCTCACCGGCGGTTCCGGCTAACAGCGGCAAAGCATTTGAGAGAAGAACATTTTCAATTTTATTTTTTACCATAAAATTCATCATTTTTTGTGTTATCTTAAATTTTTTGCCAATTCCTTGGTGCAGAGCTTTGTTAATGCCGATTTCAGCCTCTTTATCAAACGGCACGTCAAAAGCCTCACACAATCTTTGGCAAAACCCGCTGTCAGAGATAACGCCTTTCATATAATCATTATAATTAAAGGCAAAGACCCCGCGACCGGACAAATACTTGTCCAAATTTTGACTATGGTCGCAAAACCACTCATCTAAAGGTTTCAGAGAATATGGATAAATAACATTCCCCACATCCCAAACACAAAATTTAATTTTATCTTCCATCACATTCCCTCCTGGTTTGTGTCGGCAATAATGACAAAAAGGCAGCCTCTTTCCAAGGCTGCCTGTATCGGTTATTCTCCGAAAGCGGTTTTATAAACGCCCAAAACCAGCTCTTTGCTGCAAGGTCTTGGGTTACCTCCGGTACAAACATCAGCCATGGCAGCCTCGGCCAAAGCCTCTAAATCAGCGCGTTTTACGCCGATTTCTTGCAAAGTTTGCGGAATTCCGACATCTTTTGAAAGCTGTTTAACCGCATCAATAGCTGCTTTTCGATATTCTTCCTGAGACATTTTATCAACATCTTTAACCCCCATGGCACGAGCAATCTCACGGAATTTTTCTCCCGTATAAGGCGCATTAAATTCCATGACATAAGGCAACAACACGGCATTAGCCACCCCATGCGGTGTATCATAAAAAGCCGACAACGGGTGTGCCATACCATGAACAACGCCCAACCCGACATTTGAAAAAGCCATACCCGTAACATATTGTCCCAAAGCCATATCGGCACGCCCTTCAGGTTCGTTTTCAACAGCGGCACGCAACGACCGCGAAATCAGCTCAATGGCCTTCAAATTTAAAGTATCGGCAAGTTCCCAAGCCCCAAGCGTCGTATATCCTTCAATAGCATGAGTCAAAGCATCCATACCCGTAGCCGCGGTCAAACCTTTCGGCATTGAAGACATCATATCCGGATCAACGATTGCCACAACCGGAATATCATGCGGATCAACACACACAAACTTACGTTTTTTGCTTTCATCGGTAATAACATAATTAATGGTTGTTTCGGCAGCTGTTCCGGCTGTTGTTGCAACGGCAATTACCGGCACGCTTTTATTTTTGGTCGGAGCCACACCTTCCAAAGAAACCACATCGGAAAATTCCGGATTATTAATAATGATACCGATACCCTTAGCCGTATCTTGAGGAGAGCCGCCGCCGACCGCAATCATATAATCGGCACCGGACTTTTTAAAAGCTTCAACGCCTGATTTTACCACTTCGACACTCGGATTTGCCTTAACTTTATCAAAAATTTCATAATCCATCTTGGCAGAATCCAAAATATCCGTTACTTTTTTAACCACATTAAAGCGAACCAAGTCAGCATCGGTCACGATCAAAGCCTTCTTAAAACCTCTGGCTCTGACTTCGGAAGAAATTTCATTTACAGCCCCTTTACCGTGATAACTTGTTTCGTTCAAAATAAAGCGTTTTGCCATAGTAACCCTCCTTTTATAAAACTCATTATCTGCAGGATAAACCTTAAAAATTAAAAAAATATTTCTTTCTTATTTAAAAAACTTTATCTTTTTGCAAATTTGCTTCGCTACTGTTGTTTATTTCAGCTTTATTTTTTATTTTCTGCCAAATTTCTGCCGCTTCTTCCGCCAAATAAGGCTGATAAACAAAATCAACGCGCAAATAAGGCGCTTGCAATTGTTTTAGGGCGCTCAAAGCATAAAAAGGTTTCACACTCCACAATCTGGTCAAACAATTATGCGAAATTCCTTCATACACCTGCCCCTGTGCTTCCAAGTGCAATCTCTTATCTTCTCTTTTACAGTCTTTGCATGAATTTTCTCTGATACAAACCGCGCTGGTAAACAACACCGGATTTTGATAAATCGGCAAGACACAAGGCAAAACCGCATTTTTAAGCAAATCTTGCCAGTTTTGCAGTGTATCTTCCACATTCAAGCTCACGCGAGAACAACCGATATTTTTTGCCTCACACATGGCTTGTTGATTCATAACATATAACCGGCTGTCAAAGCTTAAATCGATTCCCTTAGACGGCAAAGCCTCCAATCCCCAATAATTAGAAATTTCCCACTTACGAAAACCCTTCGCCCAAAGTTCATCAATTTTTTGTTTCATAAGCGCCATATTGCGGCAAACATCCGGCAAACAGATTCTGATTTTATGTTGCGGAATATTTGCCCAATCATTACAAGCGGAGGTTTCATCAATCTGCAGCAAGACTTCGGCAAAATCGTGCAAATCTATTTTCTCAAGGCAAGAAGGATTATCGGTTTTTATCAACCATTGACCATAAGTCTTGGGCTGATATATGGGGGCGGTTTTGGGCAAAACACCGTGCGCTGTTTCCACAGGCAAAGCCTCGTACAATTGACGACGCAAATCATTTAACACCGACACCGGCACAAACAACTCATGCGGATTTTTAAGCTCCAACCCGTTCAAAGCCCAAGGCGTTTCCCCGCACTTGGCAAAAGCCTTTTCAACCGCCGCCCTCACCTGCTCAGGGTTTTGGGCTTTTTCCCATTGTCCGGCCACACAAACTGATTTTCCTTTACAGCCGGCCGAAATTTTATCTCTCAAAATCTCAACCTGAACTTCTATCCCCTCTTTTTGCCGAAAACTTCCGGGTCTTGGCTTACAATAATCATAAGCCCCTTTTACCTCACTGGCTGAGGCCAAATAAACTTTCATTCCCTTACAAATTTCCGGATGCGATTTCGGCAACAAAATTTCGGCCATCTCACCGGCCTTGGCAACAAAAACATTTTTACCGTTAACCTTAAGCTGCTGCAAAGAAAATCCAAAAGGTTTTTCAAGCCCAGGCACATCTAATTGCAAACCGTCATAACGCGCAATCTTATGCGTCGGCTTAAAACTGAATTTGTCTTTAGACACGGCCGAAACCATACCGACCTCCAAACCGCGATGACCGACAAAATCACGATCGACAATATTTTTATCTTTACCCTTAAAATGAAATTTACACCAAGGTCTTGAAAAAATTTGTTTAATATTATCCGCATTATGGGCATCTGCCCCTTTGCCGTCCAAAATTCTTCGATAATAATCGGTCACGGCTGCCACATAGAGGGCTGTTTTTTTGCGTCCCTCAATTTTTAATGACATAATGGGGAGTTTCAACACATCTTCTTCCAAAGCCATATCTTTCATGGAAAAATAATGTTTATTACCTTTTTCCCCGTTAAACAAAGCTCGACAAGGATACAAACATTTTCCGCGATTTGCACTTTTTCCATATTCCATGGCCGAGAACAAGCACATTCCGCTATAAGAATAACACAAAGCGCCGTGAATAAACGCCTCAGTCTCCAACCCGGGAATTGCGGCAATCTCCTTAATTTCGGCCAGGCTCAACTCACGCGCCACGACCACTCGCTTAAAGCCGAGTTTTTGCAAAGCCAAAGCACCTTCTTTATTATGCACAGCCATCTGCGTGCTGGCATGCATTTCAAGCTGCGGGTAACTTTCTCTGACAATGCGAGCCACGCCCAAATCCTGAATAATTACACCGTCGACCTGACATCTCAAACAGATATCCAGCGTTTCAAGCAAGTCACTTAATTCATGCTGTTGAACCAATGTATTAACGGCGACATAGACCTTACGCTTCAGGCTATGAGCATAACCGACAAATTCATTAAGCTGTGTTTCACTAAAATTTTCAGCCGTTGCTCGAGCCGAAAATTTTTGTAATCCCAAATAAACGGCATCTGCCCCGTAATATAGAGCGGCATATCCTGCTTCCACATCGCCTGCCGGCGCCAAGAGTTCTTTTTTTAGCAATTTTTTATCCTTTTTACATTTATTTAGCCTAATTTATAACAAACTATTTAATACAAATTTAAAAAAAGAGCAAAAATATTGCAAAAAGATAATTATCATTATAGATATATAAACAAGAAGGAGAAATATCATGGCTGTCGGATGGGCATCGGATAATGCCGTCAATGAACAAATTGAAGATTCGCTGAAAGACGAAATAAAACGCGCCCGCAAAAACGTACCGAGCGGAGCCAGTTTGCAATATTGTGAAGAATGCGGAGAAGAAATCCCCGAAGCCAGAAGACAAGCCCAACCGGGCGTCCGCCTCTGCATTGCCTGCCAAGAAGAGGCCGACAAAGAACAAAAAGCCGTCAGCTTATATAACCGCCGCGGCAGCAAAGATTCTCAATTACGATAAATAAACATCTGATAACACCAACAAAAAACACATTTTTTTATTTTTTGGTAATAAAATAGTAATAATTTTAAGTTATTATATTCTCAAAATAAGAAGAAAAGTTAACTTGTTTTTCGGGAGAAAGACTATGAACACTTTTACAGAAAAAGAAATTGCCGAAGCAGCATACTATATATGGAAAAACAACGGTTGTCCGGCCAATACGCAAGCCCAAGATTGG
>CALXWF010000120.1 GCA_944392285.1 uncultured Alphaproteobacteria bacterium
TATCCGTACAAGGCTTGTTGTCACTATCTTCATCAAAAGTAAGGTTCCCCTCGCGCCAATCCGGTAAAAAATAAACTTTGGCCAAAAGCATAGGCTCTGACGTCGTGGGTGTGTGAATGTCAAGTGATGCAAAGGCCGGAGCGATAAAACCTGCCCAAATTAAAGAAAACCATAAAATCAACAGCTTCCTCATAACAACCTCCTCATCATAAAATTGTCGTCAAAGCCTACAATTTTATGATAACAAGACCGTTCCACACCCTCAAATTAAATAAGCTGGTAAAAAGACACTATTTTGCAAAATGTATATAATTCCTGGACGCTTCGTTTTTTGTCTAAAATCTATTTTTCCAAATCTTCAATTTTGGCTAACAGGTCTTGCGCCTTATTTTGCAAGAGGCGGTTGCCTGCCGCTTTGGCTAAAACTTGTTTTCCCTGTTGCTTGGCAATGTCAAAAGCACCGATACGCAGGCTATATTCAGCCGCCGCATAAGTGGCATAAACTTCATCTCCGGCCATACCATAAGCGCGAGACAAGAGTAACCAACCAAATCCGCTCGGTCGTGAAATAAGCGCTTTATTGAGCAAATTAATTGCTTCTTTAACCTCGGCAGGAGAGGGAGAATCTTCTAACACGGCTTGAGCAAAGCTGGTCTGTAACAAGGCAGAATCCGGCAAAAATTCCAAAGCTTTTTTATAGGCGGCTTTGGCTTCTTTAACGCGCCCGCTTTCAAGCAAAATTTGCGCCTTTACTTCATAAAAAAATGGGTTTTGCGGCTCTTTTTGAATCAACATATCAATAGCTTGCAGCGCTTTCTTAAACTGCAACATTTTAAAATAGGCAATGGCTCGGGCATATTGTCCGGCAACCGAAGTATCGCGCAAAGGATATTTTTGCAAAGTGTTTTTAGGGCTTTCCAAATAAGCATAAAGTTTGGCCTTAACGCGGGCAAAGTCTTCATTGAGTTTGGTGTTTCTTGGATAAGGTGAATTTTTAACCGCTTGCGTCAAGAAGCCGATTCTTTCGTTAGCAATCGGGTGGGTGCGAAAATAGGGCGTTTCTTCTATGCCGTTTAAGCTATTTTGTTTAGAAATACGCTTCATAAAATCCAACATCCCCTGAGGCGATTGCCCCGTTTTCCGCAAAAGCGTAACGGCAGCCTCATCGGCACTGCGCTCTTCGCCGGTTTGATAACGCGTCATATGGGTAAGAGCCGAGCTCTGGGCGCCCAAAGCAATGGCAACCGCCACATCGGCCCGACCGGTTAAAACTGCGGCGGCACCGGCGGCAATGGTTGAAGCTAAGGTAGCCTCTGTCAAACCTTGAGCCTTAAGTTTAAGCCGCATAATATGCCCGCCCTGAATATGTCCGGTTTCATGGGCGATGACACCGGCTAATTCATCGGCATTTTCGGCTTTAATGAGCGTTCCCGTATGAATAAATAAGTTGTTGCCGTCTCCCACAAAAGCATTCAGGCTTGCATCATCAACGATATAAATATTGTTTCGGTCATATCTTACGCCGGCGGCCTGAAACAAAGGCTTGGTAATTTTTTGCAAAAAAATTTCACTCTCATCGTCAGAGATAATGCTTAAAGCACAAGCCTCAAAAGCAAAAAGCCAAAAGGCTGATACCAGCAAAATGCCGGATATCAGCCTTTTAAGCTTAGAGTTAATCAATATTAGCCGATAAGTTTTCTCCACCACGTGGTTTTTTCCTTTTTAGCATCATCATCAGAAGATGTAGTATCTTCATGACTGTTATACAAGATAACCGGCTGTTGTTTTTCTTTGGCAGGATGCTCGCCGTTAACGGCTTCGCCTTCGCCTGCACCGCGATTAAAACGATTGTTGCGTCCAAAACCGTTGCGGCGTCCGCGCCGATTATCGCGACGTCCGAAACGGCGGCGCCGATTATTATTATCATTATCGGCATTAACGTTTTCTTCCGTCTTTTCCTCAACAACGGCTTCGCTTGCTTGGGGCTCTTCAACCTCGGGCGCAACCATTATCTCTTCGGGTTGCGGTTCTTCTTTTACGACTTCTTTAACCGGTTCATTTTCAGTCTTAACGGATTTTGTGCGTTCAATCGTATAATCAGAAACATTTTTAATGCTGTTATCGGCACTGATAACGATTTCCATTTTATATTTATGTTCCAACGCAACCAAATTCTGGCGTTTGTGGTTCAAAATATACAGAGCAATATCTGTCGGCGCCGTAACAATAACCTTAGAGGAGCGGTTTCTGATACCTTCTTCCTCAATGCCGCGCAATACCATAACCGCGCCGGACTCAATGGTTCTGACAATTCCCTTGCCGTTGCAGTAAGGACAAGTCTGATAATTGCTTTCCCAGAAAGAAGAATGCATTCTCTGACGTGAAATTTCCAACAATCCGAAACAGCTCATCTTGCCGACCTGAATCCGCGAGCGGTCTTTTTTCAAAGCCTCTTTCATGCGCTTTTCAACGGCATGATTATTGGCGGGTTCTTCCATATCAATAAAGTCAATAACAACCAAACCGGCCAAATTGCGCATTCTTAATTGTCTGGCAATTTCATCACAGGCTTCCAAGTTGGTTTTAAGAGCGGTTTCTTCCAAGTCTTTTTCTTTAGTGGCACGCCCAGAGTTAACGTCAATGGCAACCAAAGCCTCCGTCGGATTAATGACCAAATAACCGCCTGATTCCAGCTGCGCAGTGGTCTCATGCAGCTTATCAAGCTGCGTTTCAACCTGAAAACGCTGGAACAAAGGAATATCCGAGTTGCGATAATGCTTAATTTTTTTCAAATTATGCGGCGACAAAATCTTAAAGAAGTCTTTGGCCATTTTATGCGCTTCATCACCGGCAACCAGGATCTCGGAAATATCTTTGGTGTAGATATCGCGCAAAGCACGTTTAATCAAATTTCCTTCTTCATGAATAAGCATCGGGGCTTTATTTTTAAGCGCATCGATTCTGATTTGGTTCCAAGCGCGGATTAAATAATTGTAGTCACGCACGATATCGGACTTTGTTTTTTCTTCGCCGGCGGTACGAACAATCATGGACATATCGCTGGTTAGCGGCAAATCTTTAACGATTCCTTTCAAACGTTTGCGATCTGCGGCATTTGTAATTTTGCGTGAAACGCCGCCGCTTTTAATGCGGTTCGGCATCAAAACGCAATAGCGTCCGGCCAAAGACAAATAAGTTGTCAGAGCCGCGCCTTTGTTGCCGCGTTCTTCCTTAACGACCTGAACCAAAAGAATCTGTCCTTCTTTGATTACGTCTTGGATATGGCTGCGATAAAAGAGTTTGCGCGCTTTCATCAACTTACGTTGCAACTCAAAATCAACGTCTTCATCGTCTTCATCATCATCAAAATCATCATCGTCATTATCATTGCCGGAGCTCAAAACTTCGGCTTCCTCAACCGGATGATGCTCTTCGCTGATGGTTTCTTCTTCCGTACCGGCAGATTCGCTCAATACCTTAAATTCTTCACTGTCGCCTTCTTTGTTTTCTTTATTTTCTTCAAACTTTCTGCCCCGACGGCGCGGACGACGATGCACAAATCTTCTTTTGCGTTTTGGCGTCGTCGCTTCCTCCTCATTTTCCGTTGCGGCGGAAGTCTCTTCATTTTCGCTTTCTGTTGCCTCACTTGCGGAGGGGAGTGTATTTTCGTCTTCACGCGCGGCAGCGACAATTTCTGCATTTTCAGCTTCAAAAATAGGAGCGGGATTTTGTGTATCTTCCGCAATGTTTTGAGATTCGCTTGCCTCATCTGCAGCAGCTTCGCTGACAGCCTCAGCCGCATTTTCCGCAACATTTTCTTGAGCGGCGGTATCATCACCTTGTACTTCGCCCTCGGAGCTTTGAGCGGCTTCCTGTTCGGCTTTCAGAGCCTCTTCGGCGGCTTTGCGCGCCGCATAACGTGCAGCTTTTTCCGCGCGGATTCTTTCTCTCTCGGCTTCGCGCTCTTTTAAGGCTTGTTTTTTGTTTTCAATAATCGTGTCAACTTCTTGCTCAACTTCGGCAAGTTCGGCTTCGGAAACATTATAATAATCGGGGTGAATTTCGCCAAAAGCCAAAAAACCGTGACGATTCCCGCCATAGTCTACAAAGGCCGCCTGCAAAGAAGGCTCAACCCGCATAACTTTTGCCAGATAAATATTTCCTTTAATTTGTTTGCGATGGGTTGTTTCAAATTCCACATCTTCAAGTTTGTTGCCGTTAATCACAACCACTCTGGTTTCTTCAGGCTGTGTATCGTCAATCAGCATTCTTTTCATCATAATATTTTAAACTCCGTCTGCGACCGCAAAAGCGGTATAATTTAAACATGTGCGGAGATTCCAACCCTCAGATACATAAAACATGCTTCATCTTTTGAAGCCACAGTCTGACCGCTGTTTTGTCGGTCACCGGTTTGCAAAAAAAAGCAAACCTCATATTTATAATCTCTTTACGCCGGGCAGGGGGATTATTTGTTCGTCTTGATTGCTTCCTGCCGCCGGGGTCTGAAACTCTGCATTACAAAAACTTTTCTTGTCGGCCATATGCTGCGACCGTTTCGCCTTGAAAGGCCGCGTGACCAGATTTTAGGCCTTGAAATTTTCTTAAATAATCTGTAAAACAAGCCTAAATCCGATACATAAACGCATATAACTTGCATTAAGATATACGATTTGTTTTAAAACACAAATAAAAAATTATGGATATCGCGAGTTTTTTTATACCAATTTTAACCGGTTGGTAATAAGTATTTTGTATCATTAAAATAAGTATAAATAGGTAAAGGGCGTAAGATGAAGGGCTTCTGCCGACAATTTTGTCATTATCTTTTGGGTAAAACATTAAAGGTTTTGCCCGCTTTAGCCTTGCTCTTTTCTCTTGTAGCTATAAACTTTTCGGCCCATGCGGCAGAGGGAATTACCTCCTTGCGTATTGGTCAAGGTGTCGGCAATGTCCGAATTGTCCTCGATTCTGACAGCTCATTTGCTTATAAGGTATTTTTGCTCAATAACCCCAAACGTTTGGTGGTCGACACACAAGATATTTCTGTCAGCAAAAAGATTGAAAATTATGCCGACAAAAACAATGTCGTTTCGCAAGTGCGCTTAGGAAGTATCGGCAACGGTGACACGCGCATCGTGTTTGATTTGCGAAAGCCCGCCGTTATAAAAAAAGCCTTTATGTTGCCGCCGCAAAGCAGTTTTGGCTACCGTTTTGTGGTTGATGTTGAGCTTGCTTCCGAGCGAGAATTTGCAGAAAAAGTCGGCAATGAACATGCTATTACCAAAAACAATTATAAGACGCAACTTGCCGCTAAAAGTAGTTCATCAAAGCCCAAGGCCAAAAATGAGCGCAAAAATGTCAAAAAGATTATCGTGCTTGACCCCGGTCACGGCGGCAAAGACCCCGGTGCCATCGGTTATTCCGGCGTGTATGAAAAGCATTTGACCTTGGCCATGGCCAAAGAATTGAAGGCTGAGCTTGAAAAGAAGGGGGACTATAAAGTTTATCTGACCCGCAGTACCGATATTTTTATTCCCTTACGAGAAAGAGTTAAGATTGCGCGTCGTCACAATGCTGATTTATTCCTCTCAATTCATGCCGACAGCATTCGCAACCGCAGCACCAAGGGGCTGTCTGTCTATACTTTGTCAGAAACCGCGTCGGACAAAGAGGCCGCCGCATTGGCCGAGCGTGAAAATAAGGCAGATGTTATTGCCGGTCTTGACTTTTCTGATCATAGCAAAGAAGTAGCAGACGTCTTAATAAACTTGGCCCAGAGAGAAACCATGAACCGTTCGTCCGAATTTGCAACTTTCATGGTTAAAGAGATGAAAAAATCCGTCAAACTCGTTGACAATACGCACCGTTTTGCCGGTTTTGCCGTCTTAAAAGCGCCGGATGTTCCTTCTGTTCTGCTTGAGATGGGCTATTTGTCAAACCGCAGTGAAGAGCAATTACTCAAACAGAAAAGCTATCGTAAAAAACTGGCAACTTCAGCCGGTCGCGCCATTGACAATTTCTTTGATAACATGCAACACGCATCTTTGTTCTAAAATTTTAGAATAACCCGTAAAATCATTTGGCTTTTAAAATAAATTGTACTAAAAGAATAAACTATATGTTTATAATCTTTTTTTCTTGAGTCGAAAATGTTAAAAACACTATCGTCATTATTGAGCACGTTTTTCTTTTTTGCGGTTATTGCCGTTATTTTAATCATTACCACTTTGTGGGATATTGCCGGTCGCTTACCGGACTATCATCAGCTGGCCAAATATGAGCCGGCGGTTACCACACGTTTGTTTGCCGGTAATGGTGAGCTGTTAATGGAATATGCCAATGAAAAACGTTTCTTTGTACCGGTAGACAAGATTCCCGAGCGTGTAAAACAGGCTTTCATTTCGGCTGAAGATAAAAAGTTTTATTCTCATGCCGGCATAGATTATATCGGCATTATTCGCGCACTTTTGGGCAATATTAAAAATATCGGCACGGGGCGTCGTCCGGCCGGAGCTTCGACCATAACCCAACAAGTTGCCAAAAACTTTTTGCTCTCTTCAGAAGTTTCCTATATCCGCAAAATTAAAGAAGCAATTTTGGCCACCAGAATGGAACAAGCCTTCAGTAAAGAGCATATTTTAGAGCTTTATTTGAATGAAATTTATTTAGGCAATCGTTCCTATGGTGTTGCTGCCGCAGCTCTGAATTATTTCGGAAAATCATTAGATGAGCTGACCTTGGAAGAAGCAGCCTATTTGGCAGCCTTGCCCAAAGGTCCCAATAACTATAATCCCCGCACCAAATATGATGCAGCGGTAGCGCGTCGCAACTGGGTTATCTCGCGCATGCTGGAAGATGGTTATGTTACGGAAGAAGAGGCAACGGCAGCCCAAGCCAAACCCCTTGAGACAGTTAAAAGACGCAATAATTTTATTAAAGACGCGCAATATTTCAGTGAAGAGGTTCGCCGCGAGATTAGTGCAGATTTCGGGACAGATGCTTTGTATGAAGGAGGGTTGACGGTTCGTACGACGGTAGATCCGAAATTGCAAGAAATCGCGACCCGCACTTTCCGTCGTGAGATTGAAAATTATGATAGACGCCACGGCTACAGAGGCCCTTTGAGCAACATCGCACTAGAAAGCGGTTATGCCGAAAAACTTGAAGAAGTTGCCATGCCTGCAGGAGCCGAGCCGCAATGGGAAATTGCCATTGTTTTAGAGGTCAATGACGCCAGAGCAATTATAGAAACCAAAGACAAAGCCAAAGGCGAGATACCGCTCAAATTATTAAACTGGGCCCGAAAAAATCTTAAAAACCAAGGCATCAGCAATGCACCGACTTCGGTGGCTAAAGTTTTGAATGTCGGCGATGTCATTTTGGTTGAAAAACTTTCTCCCAAAGAAGCGGCAAGCAAAAAACTTGCGGAAAATTCTTATAATTTAAGACAGATTCCCAATGTTGAAGGCGCCATGATAGCCATGGACCCCCACACCGGAAAAGTTTTGGCCGTTGTCGGCGGATATTCTTTTGCCAAGTCGCAATTTAACCGTGCCACGCAAGCCAGACGCCAAACCGGCTCTGCTTTCAAACCGGTTGTATATTTGGCCGCGCTTGAAAACGGTTATTCTCCGACAGACTTAATTCTGGATGCGCCTTTTGTTTTAGACCAAGGTCCCGGCTTGCCTAAATGGAAACCGATGAACTATTCGCCGCGTTTTTACGGTTTAACCACCTTCCGTCAGGGAATAGAAAAATCGCGTAATTTAATGACGATTCGTTTGGCGCAGGATTTAGGCATGGATAAAGTGTCGGAAATGGCCGCTCGTCTTGGAGTTAACAAAAACTTGCCGGAACTCTTGTCAATGTCGCTCGGTGCCGGTGACACAAGGTTAATAGATATGGCGGCAGCCTATGCGGTTATGGTCAATGGCGGCAAAAAGGTTACACCATATTTTATTGAGCAGATTCAAGACCGTAACGGCAAAACCATTATGAAACATGACAAGCGCTCTTGTCCGAGTTGTTCGGTAGAAAAATGGGAAAATCAAGCCATTCCCGAGCTTTCAGATCCGCGTGAGCAAATTGTGGATCCGTTAAGTGCCTACCAAATGACCAGCATTTTGGAAGGTGTTGCCGTTAGAGGAACGGCTGCCAGATTACGCAGTCTGAATCGTCACTTGGCCGGCAAAACCGGTACCACGAATCAAAACAAAGACGGGTGGTTCGTAGGCTTTTCACCGGACTTGGTCGTTGCCATTTACTTAGGCTTTGATGAGCCGCGCACCATGGGTCGGGTTGAAACCGGTGCGGCAACGGCTTTGCCCGTATTTTACAACTTTATGAAAGAAGCCCTTGCCAACCAGCCGGATATCCCGTTCCGTATACCCAACGGCATAAAATTGGTTCGCATCAACTACAACACCGGACGCCCGGCCACACCGAAAGATTCGACCGTGATTATAGAGGCCGTTAAGCCGGACTTTGACTTTGACAAAGCCCGCCAGCGTGTCATCGGCAATTCGGACGGCCCCGGAGATGACAAACAAAATAATAAGAAGAATATTTTTGAAAATGATGATGACAGCGATTTGCAATTAGGCAGTCAGTATTAAGGAACAAGAAATGCGCGCAGAAATTTATGACTTAACGCAAGAAATCAAGCAGTCTTTGGCATTGCTGAGGAGGTCTCTTTGACTATGACAATGCCGTTCGTCGTTTGGAAGAGCTAAATTCATTATCTGAAGATGCCGGCCTTTGGAACAATCCTGAAAAGGCGCAAAAGCTTATGAGCGAAAAAAACACGCTTGAGGCAGATTTGGAAAACTACCGCCAAATGGAAGCAGAGCTCGCTGATTATATTGAGTTGTCCGAACTTGCGGAAGCCGAAAATGATGAAGCCGTAATAGCAGACCTTATCACCCAGCTTGAAACTTTAAAACAAGCGGCGCGCCGCGGAGAACTTGAGGCACTTTTATCAGGTGAGGTTGATAAGAATGATGCCTTCTTAGAGGTGCATGCCGGCAGTGGCGGCACCGAAGCGCAAGATTGGGCCGAAATGCTTTTAAGAATGTATGTTCGCTGGGCAGAGGCGCATAAATATAAAATTGAATATCTGGAAGAAACGGCCGGAGAAGTCGCCGGCATTAAATCAGTCACGATAAAAGTGATTGGGCATAATGCTTATGGGTGGCTCAAATCTGAAACCGGTGTCCACAGATTGGTCAGAATTTCTCCCTTTGACAGCAATGCCAGACGCCACACGAGCTTTGCCTCGGTCGGGGTTTATCCGGTAATTGATGATGAGATTGAAATCGAAATTAATGAGGCTGATTGCCGGGTAGATACTTATCGCGCATCGGGAGCCGGCGGTCAGCATATTAACAAAACCGATTCTGCCGTACGTATTACGCATATTCCGACCGGCATTGTAGTTCAATGTCAAAATCAACGCTCACAATTTCAAAACCGCGATGCTGCATGGAAAATGCTCAAAGCCAGGCTCTATGAACTTGAGTTGCAAAAACGTGAGGCTCAAGCGCAAGATATGCGTGATAATCAAAGCGACATCGGCTGGGGGCATCAAATCCGCTCTTATGTCTTGCAACCATATAAAATGGTAAAAGACCTCCGTACGGAAGTCGAAACCTCGGATTGCAGAGCCGTTCTGGACGGAGATATAGACTTATTTTTGGCCGCAGCTTTGGCGCATAAGGTAGGGCCGAATGCGTAAGATTTATAAAATAATTGCCGCTGTTGCAGTTTTGCTTGTGTTGGCTTGGGGAACGTTAGCTTTTTTGCTCTGGAGCAAGCCGCAGATGTTTTTTTATCATCCGAGCCAAAATTTTGCAGACTTATCCCAAGCAAAAGCACAAGGCTATGAGGTTGAGGAAGTTCGCTATAAATCAGCAGACGGTACAGAATTATATGCTTGGTTTACGCCGCCCTCAAAACAAAATAAAATCATTGTTTTTTATCATGGTAATGCCGCCAATATTGAAGGATTTTTCTATAAACTCAAACCTTTGATACAAGCCGGTTATGGCGTTATGTTGCCGGAATATCGCGGGTTTGGCGGGCTAAAAGGGGAGATTACCGAGCCAAATCTGGCCGCAGATGCCGAAGCTGCCATAGCTTATTTGCACCGCTTAGGCTATAAAAATTCGCAAATCATTTTATACGGCATGTCGCTAGGTTCTTATACCTCAAGTTATGTTGCGGCAAAATATGGCGAAACTTTTCCCTTTGCCGGATTGATATTGGAGGTTCCGTTTGATGCTTTGGTAAATATCGTAAAATTGGTTGCGCCGCTTCTGCCTATAGATTTATTGGTCCGTGACCGCTATGATAATCTGGCGCATATTAACAAGATTCATACCAAATTATTGGTGATGATAGCAGGCCTTGACAAAACGGTACCGCCGCAGTTTGGCAAAAACTTATTTGCCCAAGCGCCAGAGCCCAAAAAAATGATTATATATGAAACGGCAGAGCATACAAATTTATATGCTTATGAGAATTATAAAGATATTTTAACTTGGCTGGAGACAAATGAAAAAACTCGATAGCAGATACCGTATCCGCAAGATATTGGACTATACGGGCGTGGCCTTTTTGGTCATGCTGCTGTTGCTGTTTTGGCAGTTGTATCGGGCGCCGATAGCTTTGCCTTTTTTGAAACCCTATATTATCAAAGCCTTAAATCACGACGATTCTGAATATTTGGTAAGTCTGGATTCGGTTAATTTGGAGTTGGTTCGCTCCATCAAACCGATTAATATTATCGCCAATAATGTCAAATATCGCAAAAAAGACGGTTCCTTGCTGATAGAGGCACCCAAGACATCGGTATCGTTTAGTTTGCGCGCATTATTACATGGTGTCATTGCCCCAAGTTCGGTAGCGGTTAATAATCCGAAGGTGTATATTTTTACAAACTATGGTGTCAAAAAAGACAAGCCGCAAGAAGTCAATCGCAAGAAGTTGCAATATTATTTTGAGGCCTTTGAGACGTTTGTTGAAAGGTTTAATTCGCAAGATAACACTTATACCGAGAGTTATATTAATGACATAGCCATTAACAATGCCGAGGTTGAACTGCATGAAGTTGAGCTTGGTCGCAAATGGGCTTTTTCAGACTTAAATTATCGTTTTGAGCGCGGGTATAATAATATATCAACCGAGCTTAATGCGCTTTTGAAGGTAAAAGACAAAGACACCTCTGTCGGTGTAGAAATTCAATATCGCCCCAACACGCAAAAACTGGCATTGCAATTTTATTTTTCTGACTTAATCCCCTCAGAAATTTTTGATACTTTTTGGCAAGAACAACTGGGGACCATTCCTTATCAGGCAGATATTCCCGTCAGCGGCAAACTAGAGGCTTTGGTTAATTTTAATGAATTTTTGATTCATCGTGAAAACTTGCTTAAAGGTTTGAATACGGCTTTTGAAAAAATTAATTTTGCCTTTGAAGGCGGGCAGGGAGAGGTTATTTTTGCCGAGAATACCGACTTAAAATATCCGGTATCTTCTTTTGTCTTGCAAGGAGATATTACGGCCGGTCTTGACAAAGTAACGATTAAAGACGCAGACTTTAATTTAGGCAAACAACCGATAAAATTAAGCTTAAATATTTCAGGTTTGGAAAAATTAATTTTTGATTATTCGCCGCAAGATTTAAAAGTTCGCCTGCAAGCAGATATTGCAAAACTTGATTTGAATAAATTACTTGACTATTGGCCGCGTTTTGTGGCCGAGCCGGCATGGAACTGGTGCAAAACGAGCTTATTTGGCGGATATGCGGTTAATGGTTCTTTTATCTTTGATTTTGCTTATGACAATAAGAGCAAAAAATTTGCATTTAAGGACCTGCAAGGCCAAACCATCGTCCAAGATACCAGCATTGACTATTTAACCGGCATGCCTCGCATTACCAATGCCTATGGCACGGTTGAGTTTCATGCAGATAGTCTGAAAGTAAACATTGATAAAGGTGTGTCAGATGATGTTATTGTCACCGGCGGTTATGTAAATTTATATGATTTAGATAAATATCACAACTATGCCGACATTAATCTGGTGGCCAATTCCACCATCAAAGATGCCTTAAAGTTGATTGATCACAAGCCTCTCGGATATACGACGGAAATGGGAATAAAGCCTGATAATTTTAAAGGTGAGGCAGAGACGGATTTGAGCTTAAAATTTGAGCTGAAACAAGATTTATCCCCCGAAGAAGTAAATGTCGCCGTCAAGTCAGAGCTAAGAGATGTCGTAATTCCTGATGTCTATGACGGCAAACCGATAAAAGCACAAAAATTAAATCTTGAGGTGAGCAATCAAGGGCTTCATGTCGGCGGACAGGCAGATTATGACGGCATCCCTCTAGAGCTAATATGGAATGAAAATTTTGCGGCCAAGAATTATAAGAGCAAATATAAATTAGTCTTTAAGTTTGATGAAGCCTTCAAAAAGAAATTTGGAGTAGATTTTGACATTTTGAATCCGCCGTATATTTCCGGCTATGCTGATACCACAGCCGACATAACGGTGCTTCAAAACAATAAGATGCAAATAGACATAACGGCGGCACTTTCCAATGCAGCCTTAGATTTTTCATTCTTAGGTATGAACAAAGCTTTGGGCGAAAAAGCCGATTTATTTGCCCGTATAGACATTGAACAAGATAAGATATCATCAATCAGCCAATTAAGTTTCAACAAGCAAGATTTTTCCTTAAACGGCAGCATAGATTTTGATAAAGACAACAAAGTCAAAACAGTTGATATTAAGAATATCAAAGCGCCCAAAACCGATGCGCGTGCTCGTATAGATTTCTTAACGGATTCGGGTAAAGAAAAAATCAAAATAAATGTTTCGGGCAATAGCTATAATTTAAGTGAGCTTTTTGCCCAAAGAGAACAACAAGCCAAAGCAAAGGCATTGCAAAAACAAAAACAAAAATTACCCAAAACTGAAGAAGACGGGTTAGAAAATGTTGTTGATACGGATATTTTCATTGCCGTCAATCGTTTGTGGACGGGACCGCAGAGCTCTATTAAAAATTTTGCCGGCAATGCCGAATTACGCAACGGCATCGGCATTCATGAAATGCACATGGTCGGAAGTTTTGACACAACGAAAAAATCAGACCTCAAACTGGACTATGTTCCGCGCCCGGACAAAGAATATTTATTGACGGTTGAAAGTGCAGATGCCGGCAACACGCTGAAGTTTTTGCGTGTTTATGATGATATGCACGGCGGCAGGCTGATAATCAATGCCAAACGCAATAAAGACAAAGAGTTTATCGGTCATGCCAAAATCAGACAATTCAGCATTCATAATACGCCGGTTTTTGCCAAACTTCTGACGGTTGCCTCATTTAGCGGCATGCTGAATCTGTTGACCGGTGACGGCATAGCATTTTCACATTTGGATGCCCCTTTTGAATATAAAAATCGCATATTATCGGTTAAAGAATTTAAGGCTTTCGGCAACGTAATGGGAATTACGGCAAACGGAACTTATAACCGCGACTTTGAACAATTAAATATTAAAGGGGTTATTGCACCGGCATACAGCATCAACTCTTTCATTGGCAAGATACCCGTTGTCGGCAATTTGCTGAGTGGAAAAGACGGTACGGTTTTTGCCGCCAATTACAGCATCAGCGGCGCGTTAAGCAATCCGGATATCAGTTTCAATCCGCTTTCGGCTTTAAGCCCGAGCTCGCTTAAAGATTTATTATCCTCAATGTTTGGAAGCCAAAATGAATAAATGTCGTTGCATAAGAATCGGGCTTGATTTTCATGGGGTTATAACGGCCAAGCCGCAATTTTTCAAAGAATTTGCCACAGAAGCCATGGCACGCGGTCATGAAATTCATATTTTGACCGGTGGCCCTTACGACAAGGTAAAGGCTGAGCTTCAACACTGGCAGATACCCTGGACCAGACTTTATGCCATATTTGACTATTACAAAAAGCAAGGAGAGGTAACTTTTTTTGAAAACGGCGAATTTAAAGTAGATGAAGTTTTGTGGGACACCGCCAAAGCCAAATATTGCGTAGATAATAAAATAGATTTTCACATAGATGACAGCAGCAAATATGCCAAATGGTTTATAACACCTTTTTGCTACTTTGATGTCAGCCAAAACAGTTGCTTTGCCGCAAACAAAATCGCCATAGATTTTTCGCGCCCGCCGGCAGAAGTAATTTGCGCCATAGAGGCATTTACTTTATCCGCAAAATCAGAATCTTAAATTGAGCTGTTAACGTAAAGTTAAGAAATGTCGGAGTATTTTGAGCGCGTAAAAAAATACCGCGAAAGATTCTAGCCATGAATAATACAATCAGCGAAGAAATAGTACATGTAAACGGAACCCCGCAGAAACTTGTTATTTTTCTGCATGGATATATAGACAGTGCCGACTATGTTGAAGGCAAAATCGGCTATCTGTTAGACAATTTGCATGATACGGCCATACACATACCGCAAGCGCCGATTCCTTGTGAAGTATATGCGCCAAAGCGCCAGTGGTATTCCATGCACCGTTTTGACCCTGACGATTCGCGCAAAACCGTCCCCACAATGGAGGAGTTTCGCGCCATTTATGAAAAGATGAAACCCGGCATTGTCGAAGCGGCTGAATATGTTAATCGCTACATTGATGATTGTTTGCAACAATATGGCTTAGATGAGAGTGACTTGTATATCTGTGGCTTTTCACAAGGGGCAACTCTTGCCATGTATTTAAGCCTGATGCGTGACCGTCAGATAGGCGGATGCATAAGTTTTTCCGGTGTTTTAGCGCCATATGGTTATTTAATGACGCATTATCGCTCCACGCCAGATATTTTATTAATCCACGGTACCAAAGACAATTTAATCCGCTTTGAGGCGTTGGATTATACCAAAAGCAAGCTCCGTCAAATGGGCAGTGCCGTTAGCGAATATGTAATAGAAGACGGCATGCACCGCATTACGGATGATGGCTTGGTTCAGGCGCGTGCCTTTATTGAGAGCAAATCTATAAAAAGGATTGCGATTTAATCAAACCGCCGTTTTTAATAAGATTATTCTTATCTCTGGGCAAGTTAAGAGGTGAGGCATTACCGAGGTTTTTCTCAAACATCTCACCATAATTTCCCTGTGAGGAGATAACTTTTTTCACCCAATCGGGTTTAAGACCAAACTTTTTCCAGAGGGTTTCATCAGCCCCGAGCAGGTTGCGCGTTGAGTTATCTTTAAGCCCGATAAAAATGTCAATATTTGAAGAAGATATGTTTTCATCTTCAGCCAAAATCAAAGCATTCACAATCCATTTGCCGTTGATTTTAAGTGTGTTGTTGTCACGATTGGCATAAGCATATACCGGTTTTATGGCAATAACTTCGGGCAAGATTTCGGCTTTTGCATCTTTGGCATAGTTGTTTTTTATAATACCTTTAAGATAAACCTCATTCCCCGGCAATAATTGGCAACGGTCGAGTAAAAAAGCTGTTTTGGCACGCTCATTAGTATCAAATTTTAAATATTTGAAATTAAGTTTATAACGATTGCTGAAATCTAAAATATGTTGATAATCTTCAGAGTTGCTGACGGTACAAACCGTAGAGCCCTTATAAGCCTCCATGGAAGTTGCGCCGTCCTTGGCCTTTGCCAAGAGCATGAGGCGATCATAATAGAGAAGAGCAAAAGGCGAAGCCTGAGAAGAAATTTCCATATTTGCGGTAAATTGGGTGTTTCCGAACATAAAGTCAATTTGGTTAAGTTTTAGCGCTTTTGAAACATCTTTATTTTCCACCTGAACCATTTCAATTAAGTCAGGGTTGCCGAAAATCGCCTCGGCAAAGACTTTACACCATGCGGCGTCGATTCCGCGCCAAAAGCCGTCTTCATCTTTGTAAGCATAGGTCTTAGAGGTTAAATCCGTGCCGCAGCGAACTTTGCCGTTAGCCAACACATGGCGAAAACCATCATCGGCAGCATGAGCGGGCGCAAGCGTCAGAAAAGTTAAAAAAGCAAAAAGAAGAGCATTCAGTTTCATTTTATTAACCAATTTGTGTTATACTTACCAATAAAGACAAGACCAATATAAGGTATTTTTTTATGAAACGTAACCTTTTTTTGCAACTTATTATCTGCCTGCTGCTGTTTGGAACCATAACTGCGGCATCAGCGGCACCGGTTCCAAGCCAAGAGGCGGCGCTTTGGGCAGAAACCCGAGGCAATGCCTTGCTTAAGGCTTTTAGCGAGCCTGACCTTGAGAAAAAATATCAAACACTTGATAAAATGTTGCTTGATTATGTCGATTTAGAATATATCTCACGCTTTGTTATCGGCAAATATTGGCGGCAGATGACACCTGCACAAAAAGCAAAATATCAGGCGTTGTTTAAGCGCTATGCTTTAGCCTTATATAAAGGTTTTCCGCTGAGCTTTGGAGAAAATTTAAAATTTCGTATCGGCAGAGTTTTTCCTGAGCAAAATTATACAACCGTACGGACGATTATTTCTTTGCCGCGCCAATCAGCGGAAAATCAGACTGAAATAACCGTTGAGTTTTTACTTTCGCAAAAACAAAAACAAATAAAAATCATAGACTTAAAGTTAGGCGAAAGCAGTTTGATATTGTCATACCGCAGCCGTTTTTATGAAATGGTTTCTCAGGCAGATGATGATATGGAATGGTTTTTGGAAGATTTTGAAATGATTACACTCTCCAGCGAAAAAAGCAATGAGCTCAAACTCCAAAAACAAAACAGATAAAGCGCAAAAGACAAGAAAAATTGCTTGAAAAAAAAGCCCCATCTATGTATTATCGCCACAAGTTAAGAATAAAGGAAGATTAACATGACAGATATCAAAGTCCGTTTTGCACCGTCTCCGACCGGTTTTATGCATATCGGCAACACGCGGACGGCATTATTTAACTGGCTCTTGGCCAAAAAACTTGGCGGGCGCTTTATGTTGCGTATAGATGATACCGACTTGCTGCGCTCCAAAAAAGAATATGAAGACGCCATCCGCGATGCTTTGACATGGCTTGGCTTAAACTGGAGCGAAGAGGCCAGACAAACGGCAAGAATAGACCGCCACAACCAAGTTAAAGAAGAGCTTTTGGCCAAGGGGCGCATTTATGCCTGCTACGAAACGCCTGAAGAACTTGAGTTCATGCGTCGTCGCTTATTGGCCAAAGGTCAGCCGCCGATATATGATAGGTCTGCTTTACGTCTAACAGTAGAGCAAAAACAAGCCTTTGAGGCTGAAGGCCGCCGCCCACATTACCGTTTTAAACTTATTCCCGGAGAGATT
>CALXWF010000121.1 GCA_944392285.1 uncultured Alphaproteobacteria bacterium
GGATAAGCTTCGGCTTGGGGAACTAATTTCGGCAATGCCATGTGTGCCAGCTTAATTCGGTCATTTATAATAAACGGAATTGCAAAATGCTGCTTTTCCACCTCTGATATCAGACCATTCTCATAAATAACCCAAACAGTCGGGGGCAAAGCTTTTCCGTTGGCTAAGTTTTGGGCCATTTGGATATCTGCCTTTACATATTTGTTTTTAGGAGACATTCCTTTAACGCGTTTTAAATCCAATATGGCATTCTCACGGTCCGACTTTGAGCCATATAAAGCCAAAAATAAACCTTTCATATAAGATGTATACGGATTTACAAAGTCAGCATATGGCTCAAAATCATTAAACTCTGTATATTGCTGCGCCAAAACGCTCCCCGCGGCCCCTAAGTTCTGCGCATATTTTGCTTCTGCCTCTTCCCTTAACTCATTTATTTCTTTTTTGTTCTCTTGAGCTGCTTGTCGTTGACTAGAATCAGCGCGATTAAACTCAACCTTGGCATTGTTAATATCTCCGCCTTGCAACAAAGCTACGGCACGATATGTATTAAGCATTACTTTTTCATAATATTTGGGAGAGTAGCCATCTGTTTCCTTCTGGTCAATGGCATCAGAGGCTATACCAAACATTGTATCACTTAATACATAATTTTGACTGTAGAGCGCTGCCGTACCACTGTTAAGGCCAATAAAAAACTTCATGCGCCCTAAATCTGCGTAGTCTGCAGGCAATTGCTCACTATCAACCTCTTGGGGTTTAGCTTCCTCCTTGGCATCTTTAGGCTTACTTTGGGAAGCGTACATAATTGTGGAAGCCGTTGCGAAATCACCGACATTAAAATGCTTATGAAAAGCTTCTTTTTTGCCACTATAGCTTGCGCACCCCTGGGCCAAAAGCAGAAAAAACAATGCCAGGTATTTTTTCATACTCTGCTCCTACAGCAATGACTTAAGAATTTCCGCAGCTTGTTTTACAATTTCCGGACTAACTTCCATAGACTCGCTTGCCGCACAAACAGCTGCTATTTCTGCTGCTTTTTTATCAACATTTTCAGAGGTAAGTTCTTTGGAAGCTAATGCTTTTTTAGCTTCACTCATAAGACAGGTACGCATTTTAATATCTTTTGCATCTGTAATATTATTTAAAGAAAAGGCATGGGCGTTGATTGAAAACGTCATAGTAAGTGCCACTAACAATAAAAGTTTTTTCATATCATACTCCATAATCATAATATAGCTGTTGATTGACACAATTTTTATTAATTAACACCACCATAATTACACTTATTTCTTAAATGTCAACAACTAAAAATAGGATGTAAATAAATTATATATCCTATTTTAGCCATTTATTGTTGTATCTAAGGCGTGCCTCTTAAGCTTCCGACTACTTATTTTATGTTTTGTCGGGCATTTTGTAAAATCTGCATATTCATATTATTCTGTTTGGCGAGAGGCTTATTCTCTTGGGGATTTTTACTTGCATCTTCAACTGATTTGCCTTGTTGCAGAGCCTTGATTTTGTCTGCTGTCGACATTGGGTGCGCTTGTTCTGTTTGATGCGTGTTCATATAAGATTGTTGCAAGTTATCAACCAGATCATAATAATATTGTCTGGTTTGAGAAGCTAATTGACGATTTTTTTCATCGGTGACATCATATTGCTTAGTTAAAGCTATTGCAATATATTGATTGTCGTTTATTTTCATCTCATAGCCGTAATCTGGATTATTTTGTTTCCAAAAATCTTGTGTTTTTTGAACAAAATCGGGGTATATATGCGTGAAATTTTTGGCAATATCTTCTTTTAATGCCGCCCAATCATCTCCCGACATTGATGCGTTAATACTTGAGACGCTGATTTTATCTGCATATTTTTGGGAAAAATCAGGCAGTATGGAATCTGCTTGGGCGGTCTGCCCCAAAGCTTGCATAGACATAAGTTTTTTTGCCGTTGCCTCTATGTTTTTTGCCAAACATATACTCTGGTAGTCTTTACAAGACAGTGAGGCTAACTCTTTTTTCCGGTTTGGAATTTATATTGGGCACATTCTTCAAAATCGTGTTTCGATATAAATGAGTACATGGGTTTTATCCGAAGTTTTTTAGGTCTTTCATACGCTTCCGGATTATTTTTAAAACCATCATGAAAATCCGTTAAATCTGCAATAAAGTCAAAATCTTTTCTCATTTCTTCATAGGTTTCTGCATTTTTACCGGATGGCAATATCATATCTTCCGGCGATAGCGATAATGTAAAAATATCGTCGTCTTCATCTTGAGCCTTATCCGGAAGCTCTTTGTTTACAGAAACGCTGTCTCTTTCTTGCACTTGAGCCTTTGCATTCATCGGCGTGAGAGAGGCGGTTGCGACCGTCCCGATGATAATACCTTGGCGCAGTTTTTTAATTTTTTCACTTATATCCATAACTTCCTCATTAAACCGTAAACTCAAACGCATTGTAATAACTAGGTTTATTATATCATTTAAATTATCGGACTCCAAGGCTAAATAATTCATATTGATGTTTTAATTATATTTTGCATGGCTGTCGCTATAACAATGAAAGGAGGGGAGATGAATTTTGATGACATTATAAAACACAGCGAAGGCGCGAGAAAGTATACGGTAAGCCCTAAAGTCAGCAAAAACCAATTCTTAGAACCTATAAAAATCTGCAATTCTGTTAAAGGGGTGTTTTATTAATTGATGTTTCACTTCCGGCGTGTTAGGTTATATGAAAAAATTATATGAGGTGAAAAAACATGGCTAAAGAGAACGGGATTATTACTTTACGCAACGGCAAAGCAGAATGCAGAATCGCACTTTTTGGCGGAAATCTGCTTTCTTACCGTCCGGTATCTGAAGAACAAGATATCTTTTGGCTCGGTGATTTGAATAAATTTGATAACATTCAAGCCATTCGCGGCGGTATTCCCGTTTGTTGGCCGCGCTTTGCCGAAGAAAAATTAAATGAGCGTCTTCCGCGCCACGGATTTGCCCGCCTTTCCATGTGGGAGCTGAAAAAAGCCGAGGTTAATGATAGCCATATTGAGGCCGAACTCACTCTGACAGCTGAGGCAAAATATTGCCTTAACGCCGAGGCAAAAGTTTGTATCAAAATCAGTGATAAACTTGAATATTCTTTAGAAACCACCAATCTCAGCAATGAAGAATTTATCTTCTCGGAGGCTCTGCACGCATATTTTAATGTCAGTGCCGTTGATAAAGTAAAAATTCATGGCTTGGACAAGCATCAATATCACAACTCGCTTGACGGCAAAATTTATACGCAAGCCGGAGATTTGCAAATAACCGATGTGTTTGATTCCATATTTTTGCAACAAACCCAACCGATAGAAATTATTGATTTAGGCTTTAAGCGGGTTATCTTGCTTGAAAAGCAAGGCTCGAACACAACGGTTGTATGGAACCCAAACAAAGATTTGGCAGAGATGAGTCCTAATCAATATAAAAACTTTGTTTGTGTTGAGCCATCAAACGTGGGAGAATATTGCGTTAAACTCGCCCCACAAGAAAAACACAAAATCTCCGTTGTCATTAAGACACAGAAGTTGAAGTAAAACATATTATAAAACGCCTCCGACATTTGTCTGAGGCATTTTTACATTTTGTTTGGCAACATATGTTTATTTGGTTTCGGTCAAAGAATAGTTTAGGCTTGATTGAATTTTATTCATATTTTTATCAAGCATAATCAACTTTTGTTCTTGATATAAAAAATTCATCGTGTCGCTTTTATTATTAAACGGAACAAATTGTAATACCGTTGCGTTTTTATCTTCCGGTGTTCCTTTCAAGGTATATTGCCGTCCGTTAAACTCAAAAGAAGTATCTTTGCCGTTTTCTGCTTCCAGATAAGTTAGTTTGGCATTAAATACGCCGTCTCCGCTGTTTTTGTAATTATACAGCGTAATTTGATAAACTATTCCAGGGCAAGATGCTGCCGGTAGAGTTCCTGTAAAAACTCGTTTTTGCAAATCGCCGCACCCTTCAAATTTTTGCAACAAATTAGGTAAAGAAGCCGCATCTTTTAAATCCGGCCGCTCTCCAACCCGATAATAATCGGCGCAATATTGGCCGAATTTGCCTAACTGCAATGTATCTGCTGAAACAGATACGATGTCAAATGTTTCACTAAAGGCGATTGTTTGGCCGTTGCCGATACTTTTTCCTTCTAAAATTAATTGTTTATCTTTTCTGGTCCATTTTTCATAGCTTAATGTTGCCATGCCAATGGAAGCCGCCGTGCCGTCAGGATAAAGGCTTATCCCCTGAACAATATGTTTGTTCACGGGCATAAGCTCAATCCAGTGTCCAACCAAAGGATCTTCTTGTTTATGCGGATTGCAGCCGGCTAAAAAAAACATTACAAGCAACAGGACTGTTTTTTTCATGTTAGGATATCCTTTGATATTTTTATAATTTAATCATCTTCTTTTATACGATTGATATCGGCGCCGACAGCTTTGAGTTTTTCTTCAAGTTTTTCATAGCCGCGATCCAGATGGTAAACACGGTTGACAATGGTTTCACCTTCGGCAACGAGGCCCGCCAAAATTAAGGCAAAAGAGGCGCGCAAATCCGTTGCCATAACGGGAGCGCCGTAAAGTTTGTCAACCCCGCGCACAATGGCTGAGGCATGACCGTGAACATTGATATTTGCGCCCATGCGCAAAAGCTCCGGCACATGCATAAAGCGATTTTCAAAAATTGTTTCGGTAATCATGCTGGCGCCCTCTGCCGTCAACATCAGGGCCAAAAACTGGGCTTGTAAATCTGTCGGGAAACCGGGATAATAATCTGTCATAATATCACAACCGGTTAGCTTTTTGCCTCTGGCATCAATGATAATGCCGTTTGGTGTTTCTTCAACATCTGCGCCCATTTGCCGTAAGATGTTAAGCGGGGTTTGTAATAAAGAGGCTTGCGCATTTACCAATTCTATGCGGCCGCGAGTAATGGCCGCAGCAACGGCATAAGAGCCGGCCTCTATTCTGTCAGAGATAACCTTGTGCGTGGCTCCGTGTAATTTTTCAACCCCTTCAATGGTTAAGATAGAAGTATTTATTCCGCTGATTTTGGCACCCATTGCATTCAGAAGGTTGATTAAATCCCCTACTTCGGGTTCTTTGGCGGCATTTTCCAATATTGTGGTACCCTCGGCCAAAACTGCCGCCATCAACAAATTGCAGGTTGCTCCGACCGAAGCAATACGAAAAATAAGATGCGCCCCTTTAAGACGACCTTCACTGGAGGCGTGAACATAGCCGTTTCTGATTTCAATTTTGGCGCCCATTTTTTCTAATGATTCCAGATGAATATCCATGGGTCTGGCACCAATGGCACAACCGCCGGGCAAAGAAAGTTCAACTTTTCCGAAACGCGCCAAAAGCGGCCCCAAGACATAATATGAAGCACGCATTTTGCGCACAAAGTCATAAGGTGCGACTAGATTCTCAATATTTTGTGCGCGATATGAATAGGTTTTGGTTTCATGGCCGTCTAAAAAGTCATTAAAGCTGTCAATTTTAACACCAAGTTGTTCTAACAAGGCATTCATGGCGCGAATGTCCGAAAGCATCGGCATATTGGTCAGCGTGATTGTATCTGCCGTTAAAAGACTGGCGCAAATTAAGGGAAGCGCCGCATTTTTGGCTCCGCTGATAAAAATTTTTCCCTCAAGCCGGTTGCCGCCATGAATTTTAATTTTATCCATTTTAAATAATCCTCAGACTAGTTTTGCGAATCGTTTTTAGTTTGTTTTTGTGTCTTTTCTTTCAATTTCTGCCGCTCTTCTTGCTGTTTTTTGCGTTTTTCTAAGTTTTTTTGCAAAGCAGCAGCTTCTTTTTGAAAGCGAATTTCCTTTGGTGATAGTTTCTTTTCCATTAAATTATCCTCAAAAAATAAAAAAATATTAAAAACATCATAAAACATACTTGATTTTATTTAAATGCTTATGTATGTTTCATTCACAAGCAGCGATTCGTGAAACTGTTTGTTTTGTGCAAGTCTGAAAAAGAGCTTGCAAACATAAAAAAGATGTCGTAAAAGACACAGAGATTATTATGCCGCTATAGCTCAGTGGTAGCGCTAAGTAAAATTGATACGTTGGTATCAATTTTGTCTGCAAGCTCTTCGGAACATCTTAGCGAAGGAGGGCAGCGAAGCAACCGAGATGAGCTTAGATGCCGAAGGCACACCCTTGGTAAGGGGGTGCTCGGAGAAAGAAAGTCATTATTATGCCGCTATAGCTCAGTGGTAGAGCACACCCTTGGTAAGGGTGGGGTCGTAAGTCCGATTCTTACTAGCGGCACCATTAAAAAAGCCTCCCTTGCGGAGGCTTTTTTAATGGGTGTCTTGAAGTTAGAAACGGACTTACGGGGGCAACGTAAGTCCGGAGCGGATAGTTGGTAAAAACGAGTGTTGAACTTAGCGAATAGCTTAGTGAAATACGAAGTTTGAACCTTACGACGCGAGGAGGCCCCGCTTTTGCGGGAGTACCCATTCTTACTAGCGGCACCATTTATCAGTTTCAGGCGTTTTTAGTAGTTCATTAAATGGCTTAACTATTGAAAACGCTATATTTTTTCCTTCAGTTTTGCAGTCCGATAATATTAATTTTAAAATGTCTCTTTTTTCAGAAATAATCGGACTTTTTAAGAATTTTCCTACATTTGCTGCTATTTCCGCGATATTTGCTAGTATTTCATCAGTTTCAGCATCAATCTCAAGGTATTTATCCATATCTT
>CALXWF010000122.1 GCA_944392285.1 uncultured Alphaproteobacteria bacterium
ATATCAGGCTTGCTGTCCGTTTCATAATGAAAAAACTCCGTCTTTTACCGTTAATGAGGCGAAAGGTTTTTATCATTGTTTCGGCTGCGGGGCGCATGGTGATATCATTAAATTTGAGATGGAGGCCAATAATCTGCCGTTTATTGAGGCGGTGGAAAAATTGGCCGCCAAAGCCGGTATGCAACTGCCGAAACTCACCCATGAGCATAAAGAAGAAGCCGAAAAAAAGGCCTCCCTTTATGATATTATGGAAATGGCCGTTAAATTTTATGAAAAAAATCTGCGCCTGCGTGAGGGGCAGAAAGCCTTGGAATATTTGTATCATCGCGGTTTTAACGATGAAATTATTACCAAGTTTCGTTTAGGATATGCGCCGGCCAACAACGGTTTGCTTGCTTTGTTGCGTTCCAAAGGCGTCAGCGAGGCCGATATGTCGGATTTGGGCTTGGTTTCTTTGGCGGAGAAAAATACCAGTAAGCGGACTTTTGACTTTTTTCGGGATCGGGTCATTATTCCGATTTTTGATAAACGCGGACGGCCGATTGCTTTCGGTGGGCGTATTATGGGGGACGGACAACCAAAATATCTTAATTCGCCGGAAACGCCAATTTTTAATAAAAGGCGCGTGCTCTATAATATGAATAATGCACGCGATAAGGCCTATGCTGCCAGAAATTTGATTGTTTGCGAGGGCTATATGGACGTGATTGCCCTTGATAAATATGGCTTTGGTTATGCGGTGGCTCCGCTCGGGACGGCCCTGACCGAAGATCAAATTGAAGAGGCTTGGAAAGTTTGTGAAGAGCCGGTTCTGTGTTTTGACGGTGACAATGCCGGTATTCGGGCGGCTGTTCGTTCGGTTGACCGGGGGTTGCCGATTTTGAAACCCGGATATTCTTTACGTTATGCATTTTTGCCCGATAAAATGGATCCTGATGAATTTTTGAAAGCCAAGGGGTCTGATGAGTTTTTAAAAATTTTGTCAGAGACCGTGCCGCTTAAAGATTTGCTCTGGCGCAAAAATATTGAGGGCAGGGCTGTCGATACGCCGGAACAAAAAGCCTTAATCGAAAAGAATATTCGCGAAGAAGTGGCTAAAATTCAAAATGAAACCATTCGCGGCTATTATGTGCAAGAAATGCAAGATAAAATTTATCATGAGCTTGGCAGAGGTTCCAGAACACCTAAAAAAAATAATAATTTTAATAAAAAACAAGATGTTCGCGTTTTGCCCAAACCCAAAACCAATATTAATGACAATGTCGGACGTTTTATTGTTTCCGGTTTGTTGTTTTATCCGCCGCTTATCGGTGAGTATGAAGAGCGATTGTCTGCTTTGGAAATACGCAATGCGGATATGCGCCGCCTGCTTGATTGTATGATTGAGGCTTACAGAGAAAACGAACAGCTTGATTTTGCCTCTATGTATGCATTGCTGAAAGATAAAGGTTTATCTAAAGAAATGGCCGCGCTTTGGGAATTGGCCGTCTTTAAGCAGCAAAAGCCTGAAATTTATAAAATTCGAGCCGATATTGATACAAAAATTCTTGAAGAACAGCTTTTGCAGCTTGAAACGGAAATAAAAGAATGTTTGAGCCAAATAGAGGCCTCCGAGTCGTTTCCTGAAGAGCTGTATAAACGCTATGAATCCTTGAAAAGTGAAAAAGAAGCATTACTTAATACACAACATTTAGATTAACTCATTTTTGTAAGGCCTTGAAATGAGCCGTTTCCTTGCGGGAATCGGCGGCGCTTGTATATTTAGTTGTTGACAAAAGCAAATTAAATATTTACAAGTTGCAAAGCTAGCAATTTTTAGAAAAAATCGATTTTTTTAAGGAATACTTATGTCCGATACTGAAAATCCCGATATTTATGACGGCGGCACGATTGATGCGCCGTTAATTGATTCTTTGGGCAGTGCCGTTAAGCGCCTGATTGACAGAGGTAAAGCTCGCGGCTATATTACGGTTGAAGAACTTAATAAGGCTTTGCCCCCAGAAAGAGAATCCTCCGAAAATATTGAAGATATTATGACCGAAATTTCTGACATGGGAATTACGTTGATTTCCGAGTCGGAAGCGGACAGTTTTGAGCCCGAAGTCATTGAAGACGAAGAAGATATTGACGAAAGCGGCAATTTTGATGAAAAAGAGCTTGGGCGCAGCGATGATCCGGTTCGTATGTATCTTAAAGAAATGGGGACGGTTGAACTCTTGTCACGCGAGGGTGAAATCGCCATTGCCAAACGTATTGAGGCCGGAAAAACCGTTATGATTGACGGCTTGTGCGAAAGCCCGATGACCATTAAGGCTATTGCCGGTTGGCGTGATGATTTGTTAAACGGCTCTATGCAGTTGCGTGATATCATTGATTTGGAAATGATGTATGGCGATGATGTCGCCGATATGGCTCTGGAAGAAGATGATGCCGCGCCTGAAGATGATTTGGAAAGAGTTGCCGAAGAGCTTGATAAAAAAGATCTTGATGACTTGGATGATGACCTGGCTGATGATATTGAACTTGAGGCCGGTGTTAATGATGAAGTTGAAGAAGATGAAGAACCTGATGAAATCGGCGAAGAAGGGGATGAACATGATGAGGCCGGCAGCGAAGATGAGGATGATGATGCCGCTGCCGGACGTTCTTCTGCCTCGGTTTCTGCAATGGAAGAGGCTCTGAAAGAGCCGGTTCTTGAGATTTTGACCAAGATTTCAAGTTATTATGATGATTTGAAAAAAATTCAAAATCAGCGTGTGGCTGCCGTTATTGCCGGAAAAGCCATCAGCGCTTCGGTTGAGAAAAAATATTTGCAAATTAAACGTGAGCTGGTTGAGTTGATGAGCTCCATTCATCTGAATGCGGCCAGAATCGACCAACTGGTTGAACAGCTTAATGATTTGAATAAGCGTTTGATGGGGCTTGAAGGCAAAATGTTGCGTTATGCCTTGTCTTGCAAAATTAAACGTGAAGACTTTTTGGACGCTTATCAAAAGTCAGAGCTTGACCCGCATTGGGTAGAAAATATTTCTCATAAAAAAGACAAACATTGGGCCGCTTTTGTTGAAAAATACGGCAAAGAAGTTTCCGAACTGCGCGACAGTGTGGCTCAGATGGCTCAGGAATGCGGTTTGCCGATTAGTGAATATCGCCGTATGGTTGATACGATTAAAAAAGGTGAACGCGAAGCTGAGCGCGCCAAAAAAGAAATGATTGAGCCTAACTTGCGCTTGGTTATTTCAATTGCCAAAAAATATACCAATCGCGGTTTGCAATTCTTGGATTTGATTCAAGAAGGAAACATCGGTCTGATGAAGGCGGTTGATAAATTTGAATATCGCCGCGGCTATAAGTTTTCTACTTATGCAACTTGGTGGATCAGACAAGCCATTACACGTTCCATTGCCGATCAGGCGCGCACCATTCGTATTCCGGTTCATATGATTGAAACCATTAACAAATTGGTTCGCACCTCGCGTCAGATGCTCTCTGAAATGGGACGTGAGCCGGTACCTGAAGAATTGGCCGCGCGTTTGTCCATGCCTTTGGAAAAAGTGCGCAAGGTTATGAAAATTGCTAAAGAGCCGGTTTCTTTGGAGGCTCCGGTCGGTGATGAAGAAGATTCTTCGCTGGGTGATTTTATTGCCGATGAAAGCGCTTTACAGCCTTTGGATTCCGCAATTCATTCAAATTTGAAAGAAACTTGTACCAAGATTTTGTCTTCTTTGACACCGCGTGAAGAACGCGTCTTGCGTATGCGCTTTGGTATCGGTATGAATACCGACCATACCTTGGAAGAAGTCGGACAGCAATTTAACGTTACGCGTGAGCGTATTCGTCAGATTGAGGCCAAAGCTTTGCGCAAGCTCAAACATCCGAGCCGTTCTCGCAAGTTAAGAAGCTTTTTGGATCAATAAAAGTTTATTGGTGCAAAATAAAAGCTCCGTTGCCTGGCAGCGGAGCTTTTTTTGTTTTGCAGGTTTATTTTATGTTTAAGATATCTGCCGTAATTTGTTCCGGCGTTAAGTGATATCTGTGATAAAGCTCTTTAAGCGGCGTGCGGTCGGTAAATTCTTTCTTGGCGCCGAAGTTTAAGACTTTTATCTTATCGGCTCCGTAAAAACGCGCAATTTTTTCACCAAAGCCGCCGTCAAGTTCGCCGTCTTCTAATGTGACGACAATTTGGTGGTCTTGTTTTAAGCTATTTAAAAGCTTCGTATCCAAGCCACTGATGTAGCGCGGGTTTATCAATGAGGCGTTAATGCCGTGTTCTTTGAGTTTGGCTATTGTTTGGCGGCCGAGCGTCAAAAAGCTGCCGAGTGCCAAAACCGCCACGTCTTTGCCATGTTCAACAATCTCAAATTTGTTGAGCTCATCGTAATTTGCTTTTATCGGGGCAGGGGCATAAACAACCTCTGTCGGGACGCGGATGACCACGGGGTGTGCGGTTTGCTCCACTCCCCAGTCAAGCATCGACAGATATTCTTCTTTGGTGGTCGGGGCCAAATAAACAATATTTGGAATATTGCTGATTAAGGGAATGTCAAAACAGCCCAAGTGAGTGGCATCCATAGATGAAATGGCTCCGGAGAAGACCAAAATAACAGCCGGATTGTTGTTAATGGCCAAATCTTGCGAGAGTTGGTCATAGGCTCTTTGGATAAAAGAGCTCCAAACGCAAAAGACAGGTTTGCATCCGGCTTTGGCTAAGCCTGATGACATGGCAACGGCTTGTTCTTCGGCAATGCCGACATCAACATAATTGCGACCGAGAGCTTTTCTTCTTTCCGGGGAGAGGCCGACGGCACCGGGGGTTCCGGCAGCTAAGACAACAACGCTCGGGTCTTGTTTTATTTTTTGATGCAAGAAATTAAAGGTAATATCGCCGTAGTTTTCTTGCTCTTCGAAAGAAACGGTTACTTGACCTCTGTTAATATCAAAAGGCAAGTTCCAGTGCCAGGTTTCTTTATCGGTTTCGGCAAATTTGTAGCCTTTGCCTTTGAGGGTGTGTATATGAATAACCGTGGGTTTTTTTGTATCTTTTATTTGAGAGAGAGAATTAATCAAAGTTTGAATGTTGTTTCCGTTTTCAACATAGTGATAGTCAAATCCCATGGCTTTAAATAAATTCAGTTCGGCTTGGCCTTCGGTTTGGCGCAAAAGACGCAAATTGGTATATAAACCGCCGTGGTTTTCGGCAATAGACATTTCATTATCGTTGACAATGATAATGATGTTGCTGTTTAGGGCGGCTGCATTGTTTAGACCTTCAAAAGCTTCACCGCCGCTTAAGGAGCCGTCGCCGATGAGGGCAATAACGTTATGGTTTTCACCTTTTAAGTCACGTGCTTTGGCTAAGCCGCAAGCCAGACTGACGGAGGTTGACGTGTGGCCGACAACAAAATGGTCATGCTCGCTTTCGGCCGGATTGGTGTAGCCGGAAATTTTTTGCATTCCTTCATCGGTTAAAAAGCCGTCTTGGCGTCCGGTTAAGAGTTTGTGCGGATAGCATTGGTGAGAAACATCAAAAACAATTTTATCTTTCGGAGAGTTAAAAACATAGTGCAGGGCAATGGTGGTTTCCACAATTCCCAAATTGGGGCCGACATGACCGCCGATTTTGCTGTCGCGGTTCAAAATTGCCGCGCGGATTTCTTCTGCCAAAGTTTCAAGCTCAGAAACATTAAGCTTTTTAACATCTTGCGGGTTTTTGATATGGTTTAGATAGGTCATTTTTTTCTCCTAAAACGGTGTCACAAGAATCGTAAATTATGACTATCATAAGATTTTGAGGTTACTCTAAGTCAAGTCTTTTTTTTATTGGTGTGAAGATTGTTGCCGTTGCTTTTTGTAAAACTGCTGTTATAAATATTCATAATAAGATTCAATAAAACTTGCTAAAGAAAGGAATTTGTTATGAAAAAAGTTATTTCGGCTGCCGTGTTGGCAACGGGTATTGCTTTGGGCGGTTTTTTCCCGGGCTATTATTACTATATGTCAAATCATGATAATAATACGGTTACCGTCAAAGGTTTGGCAGAAATGGAGGTTGCGGCCGATTTGGCTTTTTGGAAAATAAAATTTAAAACCACGGGTAATGATTTGCAGGCTTGCAACCAGAAAATGGCACAAGATTTGGCCGAGATTGAAGCCTTTTTACAAAAGCAAGGGATTGAAAAAGACGAGATTTTTATCGGCCGAATTAACACCAATGATATTAAAACCAACCCTTATCGGGCGGCCGGGGTTGAAGATTCTCGTTATATTTTAGACCAGACTTTAACGGTTCGTACCCTGAAGGTTGATTTGGTTGAAACAGCTCTGAGCAAAATCAGCGATTTGGTGGCCAAAGGGGTAATTTTTGACAATCAGGAATATTCGTCTCCGGCATCTTATTTGTTTACGGGGCTTAATAAGATAAAGCCGCAAATGCTTGAAACAGCTACAAAAAATGCTAAAGAGGCGGCGGAGCAATTTGCCAAGAGTTCCGGCAGCAAAGTTGGGAAAATTAAGAGTGCCAATCAGGGCGTCTTTTCCATTTTGCCCAGAGAGCAAATTCCCGGAAGTTCTGAAAGTGAACAGATTAATAAAACGGTTCGGGTTGTTGCAACCATTGTTTATTATCTGGAGTAGTATTGTAATAAGGAAAAGAGAAAATGTTGGCTGCGCAAAATTATATCGGCAAAAAGGTGAAAATATTGGTTGATAGGGCTTTGGGCAGTCAACATCCTAAGCACGGCTTTATTTATGAAGTGAATTATGGTTTTGTTCCGGGCACAATTTCCGGTGACGGAGAAGAGCTTGATGCCTATGTGCTTAATGTCAGCCAACCGATGGCTGAATTTGAAGGCGTTTGTATCGGGGTCGTACATCGTACGAATGATGATGACGATAAATTAATTCTCGCGCCGGAAGGCACAAATTTATCTGATGCGGAAATTGAGGCGCAAATTGCTTTTCAAGAAAAATGGTTTAAGCATATTCTCCTGCGTTAAGAGAATATGCTTTTCCATTTAATTGTTTTTATTTTATTTTTTGTCTTCCATTAATGTCTTGTAGTGGCTCCAGCCGCCGGCGTAGCTTACGATGTTATTAAAGCCGTTTTGAGCCAAGATTCTGGCGACCACGTAGCTCGTATATCCCTTAAAACAATGTATCATAATGGTTTTATCTTTGGGAAGTTCGGCCAGCCTTTGGCGGATTTGTCCGGCAGGTATGTTTACGGCATTTTCGATATGCTCGGCATCATAGGCGGCTTTGGGGCGAACATCTAATACAAGCATGTTTGCAAAATCTGTCCCGAAATAGGGGCGTACCAGATTGTTGCGTACATTTTCAATGGCCATGCCGATAAGGTTAACCGGGTCTTTGGCCCCGGAGTATGGCGGAGCATAACAAAGCTCGGCATCACGCAAATCTGCTACGGTTCCGTTTAAGCGCATAATGGTGGCAATTACGTCAATGCGTTTGTCAACGCCGTCTTTTCCTACGGCCTGAGCCCCCAATATCTTGCCTTGTTTATTATACAGAACTTTTAAGGTTAAAGGCTGAGATTGCGGATAATATCCGGCGTGAGCATTGGCTATAATCAGCATTTTTTCATAAGGGATTTGGGCTTTTTGCAGTTGTTTTTCATTATTGCCGGTAAAAGCGGCCGTCAGTTCAAAAACTTTGACAATGCCGCTGCCTTGAGTGCCGGTATAAGGGTAGGGGTGAGCGCCGGCAATGTGGTCGGCAATCAGTCGTCCCTGGCGATTGGCGGGGCCGGCCAAGGCAATGGCCGTTTGGGTGCCGGAAACAAAGTCTTTAACGGCAACATTGTCACCGCAAGCATAAATATCTGCAAAATTTGTTTGCATATATTCATTGGTCAGCACAAATCCTCTTTCATTTAGTTTGATGCCGGCTGTTTGTGCCAATTCGGTTTCCGGTTTGATGCCGATAGCCAAAATCAGCATGTCGGTTGCAATTTTTTTGCCTGAGGTTAATTCTATCTCATTTGTATTTACGTTTTTCAGACCGTCGTTCAAATATAGGTCTATGCCGTGTTTTCTTACTTCATTATGCACTTCAGCCACCATATCGGCATCAAGCGGCGGTAAGATTTGAGGCGAAAGCTCTATCAGAGAGGTTTTGATGCCAAGATGTTGCAGGTTTTCGGCAGTTTCAACGCCAATGAAGCCGCCGCCGATAACACAAGCGGTCTTTACGTTGTTTTGGGCAATAAAGGTTTTTATTTTGTCAGCATCAGCCAGATTTTTGACAACAAAATGCGGCGTTTTTTCCAAACCGCTGATGTTTGGAACAAAAGGTTTGGCGCCGGTTGCCAAGATGAGTTTGTCATAGGGGAAAGTATCACCGTTTTCGGTGGTGACGGTTTTGGCTTGAGGGTCAATTTTGTTGATTTTGCTGTTGAGCTTTATCTCTATGTTAAACAGCTGTTTTAAAAATGCCGGTTTGGCAACCTGCATATCATCACGGTCGTTAATTATATTGCCGATAAAATAAGGAAGTCCGCAACTGGCAATGGAGGTTTCATCGGTTTTTTCAAAAATCGTAATTTCCGCTTGGTCGTCTAGGCGTCTCATTCTTGCCGCGAAACTGGCACCGGCCGCCCCGCCGCCGATAATGATTATTTTCATATCTTCCTCCTTTGGTTTATTCATATTTTGAATATGGCAAAGTTTTTTTCTTCCCGCAATAAAAATATGGAAAGTTTGAACGGAAGGATAGGGGGAAACAATATAGATATCCCCCAGTAAACTGGGGGTTCTATAGTAGTTACAAACCTAACGGTTTGACCACGCTCGTTGGCGTGGAGCGGTGTTGTTCCAACACCTTGGCATTCAGC
>CALXWF010000123.1 GCA_944392285.1 uncultured Alphaproteobacteria bacterium
CCGGTATGACTACTTTGCTTGCGGCAATATCGCTGTTTATCTTCGGCGGAGAGGCCTTAAGGAGTTTTTCATTCACCATCTTATGGGGTGTTATCATCGGAACATATTCTTCAATTTATGTTTCGGCGGTATTGTTAAACTTCTTTGACTTAAGAAAATCGCAAGAAGAAAAAGTCATAAACCCGTTTGGGAATGTTGAGTAAAAGACAGTCTGAAAGCCCGCTTGATTTAAGCGGGCTTTTTTTGCGCAACCCTTTTGTGGATAAGGGGTTGTCATCAGAAGAAGTGTTAATTTTTTAGCGGTTTTTCTTGCAATTTTAAAAAAAAGATGTTAGGTAAAAAATAACAAAAGAAATATGCAGGTGTTGTAGGGATGATTATTGATAGTAACAATAAAAAACAACGCAGCATTTTAACCAACAAATGCTTTTATCAGACGACGGCGCAAATTATGCACGACTTCGAGACCAAAGGCTATGCCAACTCGGCTGATGAAACGGCTAAAGTCATTGCCGCCTACCACCAAATTGTTAAGAAAAAAGTCAAAAATAACTATAATGAAGATTATAACGCGGCATTTCGTCGCATAGACAACGCCATTCAATCTTTAGCCAACAAAGTTTTTTACAGCGACAAAAACAGTCTTGACTATGCTTACCATTCTTTTGAAGAATTTGACCATATTAATGCCATTGTAACAAGGCAGCGGGTTAAAAAAGGTTCATTATAACAGTTTTATAAAAACGGCGCACAGCTCAGAGGCTGTGCGCTTTTTCCATCTTAAGACACAAGTACAAATCCTTATGACTTTGAGTATTATGAGCAGGAGCAAGTGTGGCAATTTTCCCTCTAAGCTCAGAGGCAACTCCTTGTTTGGAACTTTGGCTGAGCTTTGTTTGCGGAAAAGTTATCACCTTATCACCGACCAATTTTTTATAATCTTTGGCACCGAGTTTATATTCAAAAATAATCGGGGCCGCAGCCTTAATGGCGTGCTTAACCTTTGTTGTGGAAATTTTGCTAAGCAGGGCATCTGTCAGGTGCAGTTTCCCTTCCAAAAATTGAGCATAGTTAGCCGGTTTTCCGTTTTCATCAGCCATTAGGGCGGCAAATCCGGCAACGGGAATTTCAGTCGGCATAGCCAAAACTTGAGCTTTCCGCTGTTGCAGATTTTTCACACTCAGCTTTTGCGGCAAGGGTGGAAATTTTCCTGAAGTAACAGCATTGCACAAGCCGTCGATAAATTCGCCGCACCGTTTTTTTACGGCAGTATTATACGGAGCCTGAGCCAACCCGCCGATGGTTAATATTCCGGATTCTAAAAAGCTAAATACCACATGAGTCAGATATTTCGGTGCCAGTTTTTGTTGTTTGATTTGCGCAATAATCTCTGCCGGAGGCATAGATTTAATTTCACCGCTTTGCTTATCAAACATCAAAGCCTGATAATGAGGTATCATTTTTTTAGAAGGCTTGCCGTTATTTTTAATATCTTTGAGTTCCCAAAAGGCATCATAAGCGGCAATGCCGTTTGGTTGCCCGTTCTCATCTAAGGCTTCCTTTTCCCTCCATCCCATGGCAATACCGGCAAAACAATCATGATAATATTTGCACACTTCAGGATTGACAAAAATATAATGCGTCAATGAGTTTTCATCGGCAAGGTTTTCAATCATCACATTATTAAGCACTTCGGTTGCCTCAACGTTACAAGGCATGGGGAGCTTTGCCTCAAACAAGTCTTGCAGCTGTTGAGCATATACCTGACAAACCCCCTCGGCAAAGGTTTCTGCCTTTGCCAGTTTTTCAAGCTTTTTCAAAGCCGCAAGTTTTTGTTCCCGATTAGAGATTCCGGCAATTTCTTTGCGTGCTTTCAAAATTTGTTCTTGGCTTAAAGTATAGGTATAAGCCAAACCGTTATGAAAGTTTTCATTATTGCAGAGTCTGAGGGCTTCTGAGGCTTTGGGGCCATATTGAATAAAAGCGGGAGATGTTTCGTTAGACAAAGTAATCATGCCCGAGTTAGCGGCCAAAGCGTGCAGGCCGCGGTTTCTGGTCATTGTGAGCCACAAAATTTCAGATTGCAAAATAAGGGTGTTATAATGCGCATCGGCTTCCGCTTTGCCGTCAGCGTCAAGACGTTTGGCGGCGTCAAAAGAGCGCATCATAGACAAATGCACTTGCGTATGCAAAACCGATGAGCGAGAAATTTGTCGGTTAATATCGGCGGCAACTTCATCACCATAGATTTTTGCGGCAGACTGTGTCAGGCTTTTTTTAAAGACTTCAAACCCCGGAAACACTTTTTCATCGGTTTTATAATCCAAAATCTCATCAAACATTTCTTCAAGTGTTTGTTCGCCGTGAAGGTTATAAACACTTTCAAGAGTAGGGACGAGGTCAAACACGGTAGAAAGAATTTCATCGGGTGTTTTTTGCACTTCTGCATCTTGGCTCATTGTTTTTTCCTTTACAAATTAACATAAAAAAGAGGGGTGAAACTTTGTGTTTCACCCCTCAAATAAAATTCCAAATCAGATTATATCAAAACCTTATGGTGTTTGAGGGGATATTCATACCAAAAATAAAAAGAAGAAGCGCATAAGCCAAAACAGCCGCCGATAACGGGATGGGCAGCCTCAATATCAAACTTATGTAAAAACTTCTCTCTCAAAATAGCCTCTCAAAACATAAACTAAAAAAAGTATAAAAAATTTATTATTGCTGTCAACCATATTTTTGCATAGACGGAAAAAATAAGTAGACGCCACTTAAGAAAGGTGCTACAACATGAGCAAAGAAAAGAGGATAAAAAAATGGATATTGATGAGCTGATAGAAAATTTTTCCTTGCTTGATGATTGGGAAGATAAATATCGTTATATCATAGACTTAGGTGCTGCTTTGCCACCGTTGGATGCCAAGTTCAAGACTGATGAATTTAAGGTGCGCGGCTGCCAGTCGCAAGTTTGGCTTGTCCCAGAGGTTAAAGGCTCTGGCACGGAAAAAATTCTGTCTTTCAAAGGCGACAGCGATGCGGCAATCGTAAAAGGTTTAATCGCCATTATTTTGAATATCTATTCAAATAAATCTGCACAAATGATTAAAAACATTGCCGTTGATGATATTTTTGCTAAACTTGGGTTAGAAGAACATTTAAGCCCCAGCCGCCGCAACGGCTTGGCCTCAATGAACGAAAAAATAAAATATTACGCCAACATTTTGTAAGAGAGCGCAAGATGAACATCCACGAATATCAGGCCAAAAGACTTCTTAAGGGCTACGGTATCAACATTCCGGCCGGCGGTGTGGCCTATACGCCGACGGAAGCGCGCCGCGTGGCAGATAAAGTTTCGCCCAAAGGTCCGTGGATGTTAAAGGCACAAATCCAATCCGGTGCGCGCAATCGTGGTTATTTTTTAGAGAAAACTGCGGGCAACCAAGGGGGAATCAGGCTGGTTAAAAGCCGGCGTGATATTTCTCTTGAGGCGCAAAAAATGTTAGGCTCAACTTTGGTAACCGTACAAACCGGCCCCAAAGGCAAACTCGTAAGCCGCATTTATGTTGAGGCTTTTAATAAAGTTAAAAAGATTTTTTATACCGGCATGGTGGTAGACCGCATGATACCGGCCGTTACCTTATTGGTGGCAGAAACCAAAGAGGAAGCAATC
>CALXWF010000124.1 GCA_944392285.1 uncultured Alphaproteobacteria bacterium
GTCCCGTAAGCCTCGCGCGGCATTGCACTTGCGCTTGGCAACTATCGACTCCAACATCTCTGCAATGAGACCCTGAAACGAGTTCAGGGTGACAAAACAAAGGGCACAACCCAAATCCTTAATTTCTAACCATAGATTTATGATATCATACTCTTTCAGTATAGGCAAAAAAATTAAAAAAACAGTTAACAAAAAAGCACCAAAGAACATCTATTCTTTGGTGCTTTTGCTCTTGTGAAAAGAGGAGGGAGCCTAGTCGGCTAAGCCCAAACTCTTATAGTCGACTTTGATATTATAATCTTTACCGAAGCTGTTAATCATTTGGGTCGTGGCATCTTGTGACAGAGCAAACTGAGCCTTTCTTAAAAGAACTTCTTCTTCCTCAGAGGTCAATTTGTGTTTATCGTTGATGACTTTTGTTGCAACGACAATCATTTGTTCGCCGTCTAAATCCAAGACCTTAGGATTGTTAAGCTTTTCCTTAAACAATTCAGACATCTGCAAAGTTGTCAAATTGTCAAAATTCTCACCGCGTTTAATCGGCTTGCTGGTGTTGAGCTTGAGAGAAAAGCGTCTGGCGACTTCGTCAATATTGTCGCCGCTTTCCAAATCATGCAACACATCTTTGATAATTTCTTGGGCAATGGCAGCCTTTTCGTCATTTTCCCACATTTTAACGATTGTCGGGCGAACCTCGTCTAACTCTTGCGGGTGAGCATCATGAATTGCATTGACTTTAAGAACCACAAAGCCATCGTCGGTTTCAAAGACTTGGCTGACTTCATTGGGATTATAAGAAAAGGCAGTGTCAACAAAGTCATTGCTCTTAATCAGCTTAGCAAATTGCTTCGGCGCAGATTTATAAGAGCCGTCTTCTTTCAAGCCGCTGATTTTATAAATGCTTGTGTCGTTGCTTTTGGCAATATCATCTAAAGAAGCCCCGGCACCGATCTGGTCCTCAATCATGGTAGAATTTTCATAAGCATATTCATAAGCACGGTCTTTCTTGAGCGCCTCAACAATCTGCGGGCGTGCCGCCTCAAGTTTGGTTTCTTGCATGGGCTTAATTCCCGTAACTTTCATAATATGCCACCCCATTTCAGACTTAACCGGGCCGACAAACTCACCGACCTTAAGCGCAAACACCGGCTCTGACATATCAGCAATTAACATGTCTTTAGAGGCATAGCCGAGCTCGGTGTCGGCTTTGTTTTGTCCGGCCTCTTCTTGAGCGACCTTGTAAAAATCCTCGCCGGCCTTAAGACGAGCGGCAGCTTTATCGGCTTTTTCCTGAGTGTCAAAGACCATTTGCAAAATATTACGCGATTCGGGAATAACAAAATTGCTGATATTTTCTTGATAATAAGCGGCAATTTCTTCTTCGGTCGGCGTAAATTTGCGCGCAGCATCATCAACGGAAAGGACAATGAAAGAAACATCTCTGGCTTCAGGCTCAACAAATTGCGGAGCAAAATCCTGATAATATTGCTCCAACTCTTCCTGAGAGATTTTGCGGTCGGTTTTCAGGTCTGCAGGATTAATAAGAATATATTTGAAAACCTTACGCTGATTCTCCAAAGCGGCCAAATAAGGAAGCATGACTTTACTTACGTTAACGGCCATTGCAGGCGTTTTAACCAAGTGTAAAGCAGCCATATCCTGACGCAGAGCGTCAATATAAGCTTGTTCGCTAAGGTTTGCGGCTCTAAGCAAACGCAAGAGCTTTTCTTTGCTGAAGCGGCCGTTGGCGTCCATAAACTCGGGCTGAGAAAAAATAATTTTACGCACCAAGGCATCGCTGATGTAGATGTTATTATCTTGAGCGGTTTTGCGAATAATTGCGCCCATCAGTTCTTGTTGAACGATTTCAGCCAAAATATTCTGTCTGATAGTCTCATTAATATCTAACGTATCACCGAAAACATTTTGCAGACTTTGCATTTTCTGGTTAAAGCTATTGGTGATTTCGCTTTGCGTAATCACAATATCATCAACCTCAATAATAGGACGATTATTGGCCTTTTCGTTAATATATCCGGAGATTCCGAATAAAGAAACAAAGCTCAAAGCCGTCAAAATCAACACGCCTTTTCCCAACCAGGAATCTTGCACTTTTCTAAATTGCTTCATCATTGTTAAAAAACTTTCCTAAAAATCCTTTGAATCCAGACCCCGCAATTATAAGCCAAAACATTTATTTTATGCAATCTTATAAATATTCGTGTTGAAAAGTTTTTTTAACTGGAAAATATAAAATTATTGTGTTAGAAGGTCGATAATGAAGATTTTAGTTTAATTTTTTGAAGGATTGTTATCATGGCAAGAAAAACTCTGATTGCCGGCAACTGGAAGATGAACGGTCTTTTGGCAGATGGCGTTGATTTGGCCAAAGCTGTTGCCGCTGAAGTTAAAAAAATGGGCAAACCCGGATGTGAATTTTTGGTTTGTCCGCCGTTTACTTTGTTGACCTCGGTTAAAAAAGCCTTGCGCGGCGCCAAAGTTGCGCTCGGTGCGCAAGATGTGCATTTTAACCCCAAAGGGGCTCATACCGGTGATATCAGTCCGTTAATGTTAAAAGATGCCGGTTGTCAATATGTTATCGTCGGCCACTCTGAAAGACGTGCCGACCACAAAGAATCTAATGAGTTGATTAATAAAAAAGCCGCCGCGGCATATGAGGCGGGCTTAAAAGCAATCATCTGCATCGGTGAGACTTTGGCCGAACGTGAAGCCGGCAAGACCATTGATGTTTGCAAAGCACAGATTTTGGGTTCTGTTCCCGATAATGCTGACGGCACCAACACGGTTATTGCTTATGAACCTGTTTGGGCAATCGGTACCGGTAAAACCCCGACGGCAGAAGACGTTGAAGAAGTTCATGCCGCCGTTCGCAAGGTTTTGGCCAAAAAACTCGGTAAAGGCAATGCCAACAAAATGCGCATTTTATACGGTGGCTCCGTAAAACCGGGAAATGCCAAAGAATTTTTATCATTGCCTGACGTTGACGGTGCATTAATCGGCGGCGCCAGCCTCAAGGCTGATGATTTTATCGCCATTGCCAAAAATTCCGGCCAATGCTGATTTTTGAAAGGATTTGATTATGGGAACAGTTTTATTGGTAATTCACTTATTGGTCGCCATTTTGTTGGTTTCCGTCATTTTGATGCAACGCTCTGAAGGCGGTGCTCTTGATGGTTTGGGCGGCGGTTCCGGCGCTTCTAATTTTTTGAGCGCACGCGGCACCGGCAACTTTTTAACCCGCTTAACGGCCATTTTGGCAACTTTGTTTATTATTACCAGCATTTCTTTGTCTCTGTACCACAGAGGTGCGGCAGTACAGACATCTAAGTCTTTACTTGATGCAGCTCCTGCGGAACAGACGGTTCCGGATGTTCCTTCGGCACCGGTTGCGGGAAAATAAAATGAGATATCTAATCTAAAATAAAGGCACCTTCAGCAAAAGGTGCCTTTATCACTTTAAATACAGGGGCTTTATAATGTCTGAATCTTTGAAATATCTGGATAATCTTCCAAGCAAAACCAAATTTGTTTTTATTACCGGCGGTGTTGTGTCATCTTTAGGGAAGGGGCTGGCCTCAGCTTCTTTGGCCTCTATTTTGCAAGCGCGCGGTTTTAAGGTACGTCTGCGCAAGCTGGATCCTTATTTAAATGTTGACCCCGGTACGATGAGTCCGACCCAACATGGTGAAGTCTTTGTAACCGATGACGGTGCCGAAACAGACTTAGACCTCGGGCATTATGAGCGTTTTTCCGGTGTTCCGTCACACAAAACCGACAGTATCACCACCGGCAAGATTTATTTGAAAGTCTTGGAAAAAGAGCGCCACGGAGATTATCTCGGGGCTACCATTCAGGTGATTCCGCATATTACGGATGCCATTAAAGAATTTGTGGTTTCAGATTTGCATGATGAAGACTTTGTTTTGTGCGAAATCGGCGGAACCGTCGGCGATATTGAAGGTCAGCCTTATCTTGAGGCAATTCGCCAGTTTGCTTATGATATCGGCAGAGAAAGAGTCATGTTCCTGCATGTCACTTTGCTTCCCTATATTCCGACTGCCGGCGAGCTCAAGACCAAGCCGACGCAACATTCAGTCAGAAAATTGCAAGAATACGGAATCCAGCCGGACTTACTTTTGTGTCGCTCGCAAATGGAAATCCCTGAAAATGAAAAACGCAAGATTGCGCTGTTTTGCAATCTGCGCGCCGAAAACGTTATTGCGGCATTAGATGTCGCCAATATTTATCAGGTTCCACTGAGTTATTCCAAAGAGGGGTTGGATGCGGCCGTTTGCCGTCATTTTGGTTTAGATGCAAGCCACACGCCCGACTTAAGCAAATGGGAACAAATCGCCTATACCGTCAGCCACCCGCAGGGTGAAGTAAAAATTGCGGTTGTCGGCAAATATATTTCTTTGCTTGAGGCTTATAAATCCCTAAATGAAGCCTTAACCCACGGCGGCATAGCCAACCAATATAAAGTCAGAGTTAAATGGATTGAGGCAGAAACCTTAGAGCAGGGTAATCCGGATGAAATTTTAAGTGATGTCAACGCCATTTTGGTTCCCGGCGGCTTTGGTGAACGCGGAACGGAAGGTAAAATTTTGGCTATTAAATATGCGCGTGAACATAAGGTGCCGTTTTTGGGCATTTGTTTCGGAATGCAGATGGCCGTTTTGGAAACCATGCGGAATTTGGCGGGCGTTAAAAATGCCGGCACAACCGAGTTTGGCAAGCCCTGTGAGCCGGTTGTCGGCCTAATGACCGAATGGGACAAAGACGGTGCACGTCAAATTCGCCATAAAGACGGCGATTTAGGCGGAACCATGCGCCTCGGGGCTTATGATTGTATACTGACGCCGGGGTCTTTGGCCGCGCAAATCTATGGTTCGCTAAAAATTTCTGAGCGCCACCGTCACCGTTATGAGGTAAATTTAGCCTATGAAAAACAATTAAATGAAGCCGGCATGGTTGTCAGCGGACGCTCTCCCGACGGCAAATTGCCCGAAATTGTAGAAAGGCCGGATCATCCGTGGTTCTTGGCAGTGCAGTTTCACCCCGAGCTCAAATCGCGTCCTTTTGCGCCGGCACCGCTGTTTGTGTCTTTTGTAAAAGCTGCGATAGATAACAGCCGCCTGATATAGAAAATTGTTAAGGAACAAGAAAGTTCGGTTGCCAAAAACCGAACTTTTTGTTACGCTTGGATAAAATAACCAAAAAAGGAATAAGACAATGGAACCTCGCATTATCAAAATCGGCAATTTTTCAGTCAGCAATCGTTTACCTTTTGTGCTTTTGGCCGGTCCCTGCCAAATTGAGAGCCGTCAACACGCTATTGATATGGCCGGTGCTATGGTTGAAATTACCAAGAGTTTAGGCATTAACTATATTTTTAAGGCTTCGTTTGATAAGGCCAACCGCACATCGCTTAACACACCGCGCGGTGTAGGCTTGGAAGAAGGGATGCGTACTTTTGCCGAAATCAAAAAATTATATAACAACATTCCGATAGTAACGGATATTCACGAAAAAGAGCAATGCGAACAAGTTGCTCCCTTTGTTGATATGTTGCAAATACCGGCATTTTTGTGCCGCCAGACAGATTTGATGGTAGCCGCGGCCAAAACCGGCAAAGTGATTAATATCAAAAAAGGCCAATTTTTGGCACCTTGGGATGTTAACAGCTTGGTTAAAAAATGTGATGATTCCGGCAATCTGAATGTTTGCTTGACCGAGCGCGGTTCAAGTTTTGGATACAATACTTTGGTAACCGACATGCGCTCACTGCCGCAAATGGCTAAAAACACGGGCTGTCCCGTTATTTTTGATGCGACCCATTCGGTACAACAACCGGGCGGCCTGGGTGGCTGTTCCGGCGGTCAGAGAGAGTTTGCACCTGTATTGGCACGGGCGGCGGTTGCCGTTGGCGTTGCCGGCGTGTTTATTGAAACGCACGACAATCCGGATAAAGCTTTGTCAGACGGGCCGAATATGATACCCTTACATGATATGAAACGTGTCTTAAGCGAGCTGATGGCTTATGACCGCATCACTAAAGAGACGGTTCGTCCTTACTAATGACCAGATTTTCGGATGAAGGCTATATTATTGCATTAAGAAGACACGGTGAGAATTCGGTTATTCTCACCGTGTTAAGCCGCAATAACGGCAAAATCACCGGTTATGTAAAAAATGCTTTGTCAAAAAAACAGCTGGCCACTTTTCAGCTCGGCAATCTGATAAATTTTGAGGCTTATGCTCGTGTTGATGATAACATGCTGAGCTTGCGCGTAGAGCTGGGCGCCCCGTCAGCCGTAAATTTTATGAATGATGCGCAAAAATTGGCGGCATTGTCTTCTCTGTGCGCTTTGTGCAATGCTACCATGCCGGAAAAAGAAAATTTAGAAAGGTTTTACTACTATATAGACAGCTTTTTTAATCTGATAAATGAAGATAATTGGCTAACTCACTATGCTTATTTTGAGTTTTTTCTCTTAGATTATCTGGGCGTGGGGTTAGATTTAAGCTGTTGTTCTGCCACCGGCACAAAAGAAAATCTGGCCTATGTTTCGCCCAAGAGCGGCAAAGCCGTTTGTGCCACGGCCGGAGAGGCTTATAAAGACAGGTTGTTTAAGTTTCCGCATTTTATTGTGGCGCAAGACTATCATCCTTCACTTGCCGAGGTGGCAGAATTATTAAAAATGACCGAATTTTTCCTCAACAAAAACTTTTTTGCCGCACATGGCTTGAAATTCCCGATAAACCGTGCTAATTTGCTGGAAAATTTAGGAATATACAGGTGAATAAATGGCTGAAACTGCTGAAAAAATAAAAGATGTCCACCTTGCTGAAGAGCTCAGCAACCGCTATTTGTCTTATGCTATGTCGACGATTGTTGACCGTGCTTTGCCCGATGTTCGTGACGGATTAAAGCCTGTGCATCGTCGCTTGCTTTATGCAATGCGGCAGTTAAAGTTGGACGCAAAATCCGGATATAAAAAATGTGCGCGTGTCGTTGGTGATGTTATCGGTAAATATCACCCGCATGGTGATACGGCGGTCTATGGGGCCATGTGCCGTCTGGCGCAAGATTTTTCGGTGCGTTATCCTTTGGTAGACGGGCAGGGCAACTTCGGAAACATTGACGGTGATAATCCGGCGGCCATGCGTTATACTGAGGCACGCTTAACCGAGTTTGCCATGGCTTTGATGGAAGGCCTGAATGAAAATGCGGTAGATTTTCGCGATACTTATGACGGCGAAGATTCCGAGCCGGTTGTTATGCCGGGTATGGTGCCAAACCTTTTATGTAACGGTTCGGCAGGTATTGCGGTTGGTATGGCCACCAATGTTCCGCCGCATAATTTGAGCGAAATCTGTGATGCTCTGCTGATGATTATTGATAATCCCGAGGTGACAACCGAGCCATTGGTCCGCAAGATTAAAGGGCCTGATTTTCCGACCGGCGGTGTAATTGTTGATAGTTTTCAAACAATTTTAACGGCCTATGAGCAGGGGCGCGGCAGTTTTCGCATTCGAGCCAAATGGAGCAAGGAAGACCTCGGACATGGTCAATATCAAATCGTTGTAACCGAAATCCCTTATCAAGTTCAAAAATCCAAGCTGATAGAGAAGATTGCCCAGCTGATTGAAGAGCGCAAAGTTCCTCTTTTAAGTGATGTCAGAGATGAATCTTCTCATGATATTCGCATAGTTTTGGAGCCCAAAAATCGCACGGTCGATGCAAATTTGCTTATGGAACATTTATTTAAGCAAACAGAGCTTGAATCTCGTTTCGGGATGAATATGAATGTTTTAGACTCTGACGGTGTTCCGCGTGTGATGGGCATAAAGGATATTTTGCTTGAGTTTTTAAGACACCGCATGAGTGTTTTACAGCGCAGAGTTACATATCGTTTAGATAAGATAAATGCCCGTTTGGAAATTTTGTCCGGCTATTTGATTGCCTATTTAAATCTGGACGAAATTATTCGCATTATTCGTGAAGAAGACGACCCTAAAGCCAAAATGATGGACAAATTTGCTTTGAGCGAAAATCAGGCAGAAGCAATTTTGAATATGAAATTGCGCTCTTTGCGCAAACTTGAAGAAAGCGAAATCAGACAAGAATTTGAAGATTTATCGAGCGAAAAAGGCGAGCTTGAGGCTCTGCTGGCAGATGAAGGCAAGCGTTGGACCGCTATTGCCGGTGAGATAAAACAAATTAAAGAAAAATTTGGTAAGAAGACAGCCTTAGGACGCCGTCGCACGGATTTTGCTGAGATTGCCGAAGACGTTGAAGTTCCGCTGGAAGCCTTAATTGAAAAAGAGCCGATAACGATTCTTTTGTCGCAAAAAGGCTGGATAAGATGCTTAAAAGGGCATGTTTCTTTAGATGAAGAGTTTAAGTTTAAAGATGATGACAGTCTGCAATTTGCGCTTCATGCCCAAACCACCGACAAAATTATCTTATTTGATACCAACGGCAAATTTTTCAATGTTTCCGCCAATGAAATTCCGAGCGGACGCGGTTTTGGTCAACCGCTGCGTCTGATGATAGATTTAAGCATTAATGACAATATTGCCGCCATGTTTGTTTATGAGCCCAAAGCATCATATTTGATAGCCTCAAACATTGGGCGCGGTTTTGTCGTTGATGAAAACCACATCATTGCCCAGACCAGAAACGGCCGCAAGATTATGAATTTGGCAGACAAAGAAATCTCTATCTTTTGTAAGAAGATAGTCGGTGACATGGTTGCCATTATCGGAGATAACCGCAAACTCTTAATTTTTAAGATGGAAGAAGTCCCGACCATGGCCAGGGGCCGCGGGGTCAGCTTACAAAAATATAAAGACGGCGGTTTATCGGATATTCAGATTTTCAATGAATCTGAAGGCTTCAGCTTCAGCCGCAACGGAGGTATCAAAACCGAGACAGACTTGTTAACCTGGCTCGGACATCGGGCTCAAGTCGGCAAGCTGGCACCTTTCGGTTTTCCCAAGAGTAACAAATTTTTTAAGGAATAAAGCCGATTAGGCTTGACAAAGCCTGAAAAATATAAGAATATCGTTCCTGTTGCATATAACAGGAACGATTTTTTATGAATAAAGCAAGTTGTTTTATAAAGTCATCTCGAAAAAAGCCCTCTAGAGGATAACTCTAGCAGGGAACGTTCTTATTTTCCACCCGCCGGATTTAAAGGCAAAATTTCCAAAATAGTTTAACTTTAGTTCTGACAACAGGTGAAATATGTCAACATCTATCATTGCACGCGGCCAACTCCGCAAAGAAGAAAAAGAATTTATTATCCGCCGTCTTGAGAGCAGGGACATTCCCGAGC
>CALXWF010000125.1 GCA_944392285.1 uncultured Alphaproteobacteria bacterium
TGATTAATGTTCTCGAAGAGGGAGCTGATAAATTAACGTTGGCCGATATGAATGAAGAAGCGGCTAATATGCTGGCCTTACAGACTTCGCAACAGCTGGCGGTTAATTCGCTTTCTTTGGCTTCACAGGCCGCGCAGAGTGTGTTGAAGTTATTCTAAAATTTGACTGCTAAAGCAGTGGTTTTTCTGGATTCCAAATGTGCCAGCTCCCGTGGGGGCTGGCCTTTGGAATGACAGGGAAAGAGGGCGAGGCCTTTGGAATGACAGCAGAGAGAAAGGGCGTGGGCTTTGGAATGACAGAGAGAATCACCCCCACCCTAACCCTCCCCCATCAAGGGGGAGGGAATAAAAGGGATGATGTTCCGTTAAGTGGAAAGGAAAAGTTGAGATATTCCCCGTGATAGAGGATAAGGAAAAAGAGAAAGAAGTTCCGTCAAGGGGAAAAGAAAAAGGGTGTGGGTGGCGGAATGGTCGTATAGGACCGCAACAAAAGTTTGTTTCAGAGTTATTCTAATCTTTATCCTTAAGCATAACTATAGCTGCGCGGTTGTTGGCGCAACAAGAGTTTGTTGACGGTTTCTGCCAGTTCATCGTTTTGTTTGGCTTCTATAATCTCTATAACTTCAACCTCTTGGCGCTCAAGACGATGATTGATGCCCAAGCTATCATAGAAAGATTTACTGCTGTTGTATAATTTAGCCGCCTGCAGATTGTTGCCTTGTTCATAGTAATATTGAGACAACATTTTTTCGGCGTTGGCAATCTGGCGCGGATAAATCTCTTCATCTGCCATACTTAAAACATTTTGATAAGCCTGCATGGCTTTGTTCTTAGAATCGGCCTTGGCATACATATCACCCAAGCGGCCCCAAGAGTTGACGTTGTCCGGCGCCAACTCAACCGAAAGCTCAAAGGCACCTGTTGCCAGATGGACGTCATTAAGTGCGGCAATCGTCCCAAAGGTAGAAGCATGGTAAGATGTTTCTTTAAAGATTTCATCTCTTTGCGGGCCGCTTGTAAAAATGCTGCTGCGATCAATGTTTTCATCCATTAAGGCTTCCAACAAGGCTAAGGCCAAAGTGTTATCTCCTAAGGCTAAATGATATAAAGCCTCGCGCTCGGAGGGCAGGTCTTTTTCCGCACGCAATTTGTCAAACTTGCCGTTAACGCAAAGCGCAATAAAGTCTTTTACAGCGTCTATGGTTTGCAAGATATCATCTTCACTGTTGAGGTTTTGGTTTCGAAAACTTAAGGTTTGCGCAACTTTTAAGTCATCAACATTGCGCCCAATCATGTCGACCAAAAGGCCTAAAAGCTCATTTAAGGGCTTGTTTACTTGTTGATATTGCAAATTGTTAATGTCTATGGCTTCGGCAGGGGCCTCTGCTTGCGGGGTTTTGCCTTTTTGCCAGTCAAAGTCCAGTAAATTGTCTTTGTCTTTTTTGGCTTCGCGCTCTAAAATTATATTTTCTTCTTCTTTTTCTTTTTTGGCTTTTTCTTCTTTTTGTTCTTGTTCTTTGAGCTCTTTGGCGCGACGCTCTTGCTCTAAATCACGTTTTTGTTTTTCAGCTTGTTCTTCTTGCAATTGTTGACGACGAGAGGCTTGCTCAAGGTCTCGCTCAAGCTCTCGTTCTAAATCGCGCTCACGTTCAAGCTCTTCTTCCTGCTCGGCTTCTTCTGCCTCTGTAGATGTTGAAACCTTGGCTTTACCGGCTTTGTTGCGGCGAGAAGAACTTATGAGAGATTTTATAAAAAGAAAAATCAGCAATATAACCAACAGCCCAACGGCGGAAAGCATCAGGATTAATGAAACCAGACGCATATTGGCCGCTGAAGACATAAACTCATTAAAAACAGCAGCAAAATTATTCAGGTGGGCTGATATCGAACCTGTTATTGCATCAAGAGAGGTGGTCGTTGTTATCTCTTTCAACATCTTTTAAAAGGTACCATTTACAAATAGCATTTTAGTGTTAATATGGCTTCACCGATTAGCTATTATAGTCGGGTGCTTAGCAAAAGACAATAATATAAAATAGTTTAAAATGGGTTACTTTAGCAAAAGAAAAAGACAAAAACGTGAGATTTTTTTGTTGTCGACAATATTGATTTTGCTCGGCTTTGTTACTTTGAGCGCTTTTTTTTGCGACGAAAGCTCCTCCATAATCCATTATATTAACATCTGGCGCTTTCAATTTTATATCTTGTTGCTGATGGTTTTCTTTTATGCCTTGTTTTCATCGCATTTGTGGTTTTCCGTGACCTCTTTGCTGCTTATTGTCATAAATTATATGTTATTGGCGGCTGCCGGACCTTTATTTACCAACCGTGAGGTGGAAAACGGCGAAAGCCTGCGCTTGTTTTACCAAAACGACCCAAAAGATATGGAGCGTTTTTTGCGTTATGCCGGAAATTATAATGCCAGAATCGCCTCTATTAATTTTAAGCATGAAACTTTTGTGCCGGAAGTTGCCGATAATAGGCGTTATAGCTTTTTTCATACACATGGCGATATTATGAAAACCGCCATTTTTGCTGAAGATGTGCCTTTGCGCTCGGGTAAAATTAATTTTAATCATAATCAGGAAGCCTCTTTTTTGGTCTTTGAGATCGGTGGGCATAATTTGATTTTGATTAACTTATATTTTGCAAAGCTCCCGCTCAGCGAACAAGAAGTCGTTTTTAAAAATTTGCGTGAGTTTGTTTTAAGCCAAGATGGTCCCGTTATTGTTATCGGTGATTTCGGCCTGCCGGCTTGGATGCCCGTGTTTAAAAACTTTTTGGAAGCAACCTCGCTTGAAGTAAAAAATAAAATTATTTTGAGCGAAGGTAAAAATCGTTTTAATCCGTTGGCCGTGCCGACTTTCTATGTTTTGGCCTATAAAAATGTGGGAATCGACGATATTACATTTTTCCCGCCCAAAAATTCTAAAACTTTTCCGCTCGGCGTTACCTTAAAGATTTTGCCTAATAAAAACTAATTCTTAAATTCTTGCAGCATTTGTTGTAAATGGCGGTATAAGTCGCTTTCTGTATCAGCGGCGGCATATTCCAAGGCCAGCTCAATGTTTTTGCGCGCCAGCTCTTGGTTGCCGATTAGTTTTTCGCTGAGGCCGATATTGGCAAAGTCTGTGGCAATACCGACCAAACGCTCGTCTTTTTGTTCTAGACTCAAAGATTTGTTGAATAAAGCCTTGGCGCGATGATAGTCTTTGCGATATAAATAAATCAGCCCTAAAAGGGTGTAGGCGTTTGAGGGATGAAAACAGCCGGAGGTTTTAACCGTCTTTGAGGTTAAAAAGCGCAGTTTTTCTTCCGCTTTGGCAAAAAAAGTATCAGCTGAGGCGGCGTCTAAACCTTGTAAATAATAGCCTTCGGCCTGAAGATACATGCTCTCAAAATAAGCGCTTAAATTGCCGCTGTTTTGATATAAAATTTCAGCCTCTTGCGCTTGTTTGACCATTTGCGCATAATCTCCTTTGGCTTTGGCAATATAGCTCAAAAGCTCGGAGCTCATGGCTTGTCCGATTTGATTGTGCAGGCGTTGGTGCCGCTTTTGAGCAATTTTGGCATAGCGGCTCGCCGCCAAAAGGTTGCCGCCTAAAATTTTGAGCAAGGCTTTTTGATTGTTCAGTTCTGCCAAAAAATTTTCTTGTCCGTGAGATTTTGCATGGCGCACGGCCTCTTGCAGATATGAAAAAGAATCGGTAAAGCGATTTTCGGTCATCATCAACATCCCAAGATTGCCCAAGACCTCTGTTTTCAGGCTCGGATTTTGCAATCGCTCGGCAAGGCTTAAAGCACTCTTAAACATGATATAAGCGGCATCAAATAATGATGAAACCCGATAAACCGTACCTAAAAACAACAAACAGCCGGCATCTTCTTCCCAAGCATTGCAGGCGCTGAAAAGTTTTTCGGCAGAGGCACCGGAATCGGCTGCTTGGCGTAAGTCGCCTTCTTGGGCAAAAAATATCATCTCAAAATATTGGCGCAAGGCCTTAACATAGCCTTTGGCCTTGGGTGAAATTTTGCTCAAAGCCAAACGACACCGGCCGGTTTTGCCCTGCAAATAATAGATTTTGCAAAGCTCGGCCAAGACTTTGTCTTCTGCCTGACGACGCAAAATTGCCTCAAAAAGATTTGCCGCTTCGGCAAGGTCGGTGTACCCTTCTAACACGGCGGCATAGAAGTCTTTGTCGGCGGCTTTAAAAAAGCGGATTGCCGATGCGGTTTGCGCTTTTCCAAGCGCTGAAAGAATATCGGTTTTTCCGGCGGCATGAAGTATTTTTATTATTTGGCGCAGATAGGGCGTTGCCTGATATTTTGTGCCGGCGGCCGCCAAAGCCGATAATATTTTTTTGTTATAATGACGCCGCGCAAAAAGATGTCGACTGCCGAAAAAAAATGCCAGCGGCAGGCCGATGAAAAATAAAAAAATTGCACAGAGAAAAAAATATTTCATAAATCTTTACGCTATATTAGTTTTTGGGTTTATATACTTAGCATAACGCGTGCAAATTTAAAGTATAGGAAAATTTTGACATGACAATAACCAGATTAAAACCCGAAGAACTTTATACGAAGTGCGACCCCAAAAAATTTGACTTTACGACAACCGCCGAGCTGCCGGAACGCCTCTCGGCTTTGGGACAAGACCGTGCTTTGAGCGCCGTGGAACTCGGTATTAACATTAAGTCTAAGGGATATAACCTGTTTTGCCTCGGGCCTGAGGGAACAGGTAAAACCAGTTTGGTTAAACGCGTGTTGGTTGAAGAGGCAAAGAATCGTCCGACACCTGATGATTGGGTCTATGTTTATAATTTTGATGAACCGCATAAACCTCATGCCATTAATTTTCCGGCCGGTACGGCATGTGATTTTGCCAAAGATATCGACAAACTTATTGAAGAGTTCGAATCGGCTTTGCCTTTGATTATGGAAAGCGAAGAATATAAGGCCGCGCTCAGTATTATTCGTGAAAAATATAAACAGAAAAAAGAAGAATATATTAAAATTTTGCAGAAAAAAGCCAAAGGCAAAAGCGTTTCTTTGTTGCATATGCCCGTCGGCTTGGTCGTAGCGCCGGTTAAAAACGGCGAAGTCTTAAGCCCCGAGGCTTTTGATGAATTGCCCGAAGATGAAAAAAAGCAACTGATTAACGACCTTAACGCCATGCAGGAGGAGATTGAAAACACGGCTTCCGACCTGCCGCAATGGGAAGATAAACAGAAAAAAGAAACCACAGCCCTGCGCGAAAAATTTATTAAATCGGCCGTAAAAAAACCGATTGATACCTTGCGGCAAAAATATAAAGGCCATAAGGGCGCTTCCGAGTTTTTGAAAAATATACAAAACTATATTATTGATAATATTGATGAGTTTTTATCAAACAATGACCAGCAAAATGCCGCTGAGGGCGATGATGCCCTGAGCTTGTTGCTCTCTAAGATGAACAAAAACGATGAAGACCGCTTTGCAAAATTTAAGGTCAATGTCGTGGTTAAAAACGAGAAAAATTCCGGCGCGCCGATTGTGCTGCTTGACCACCCGACACAGGGAAATTTGGTCGGTCGCGTGGAAAGAGTGCAACAATATGGTGCTTTGTTGACCGACTTTACCTTGATTAAGGCCGGTGCCTTGCACCGTGCAAACGGCGGGTTCTTGTTGATGGACGCCAGAAAGTTGTTGCTGCAACCCTATGCTTGGGACTCTCTTAAACGCGCTTTGGCCTCAAAAACCGTTAAGATTGAGGCACCAAGCGATGAAACCAGCTTTACAACCATTTCTCTTGACCCGGAGCCTATTCCCTTAAATGTGAAGGTTATTTTGACCGGCGATGAAGATTTGTATGAGGTTTTAAGCGAAAGAGACCCCGATTTCTCTGACTTTTTTAAGGTTGAGGCAGATTTTGGCGTGTTGATGGACAGAACCGAAGAGAATGAAATTGAATATGCAAAACTTATCGGCTCTTTATCTAAGAAAAAGAAAATTCGCTCGCTTAATAAGCAAGCCGTGGCCAGAATTATTGAATATTCTTCTCGTTTGGCCGATGATTCCGAAAAACTGACCGCGCATATTGCTTCTATCGGCGATTTGCTGCGTGAGGCAGATTATTGGGCGAGAATATCTCATGCCAACCAAATCGGCAAAAATCATATTGAGCAAGCTATTGATGCCATGGTTTATCGTAGCGACCGTGTTAAACAAGCCATGCTTGAGCAAATTGAAAAAGGCACGATTTTGTTAGATGTCACGGGGCAAAAAGTCGGACAGATTAACGGTTTGGTCGTTTATAACTTTTCTCGTTTTTGCTTTGGAAAACCCGCCAGAATTACAACTCAAGTTCGCTTGGGGCGCGGCGAGTTTTTGGACATTGAACGCGAAATTGAAATGAGCGGCCCCATTCACACCAAAGGCGTGTTGATTTTGCAAAGCCTCTTGGCAAACAGATTTGCCAAAGAACGCCCGCTTTCGCTTTCGGCCTCTATCGTGTTTGAACAATCTTACGGCGGCGTGGACGGCGACAGCGCCTCTTCTACCGAGTATTATTGCTTAATGTCGGCTTTGACCGGAATTCCTATTCGGCAGAATATTGCCGTGACCGGCTCAATTAACCAATTTGGCGAAATTCAACCTATCGGCGGCATTAACGAAAAAATTGAGGGCTTCTTTGATGTGTGCAAACATCATGGACTGACCGGAAACCAAGGTGTGATTATGCCGCGCACAAATATTAAAAACCTTATGTTGCGCGAAGATGTGGTTCAGGCCGTTGAAGAAGGTCAATTCTATATCTATGCCATTGATACGGTTGATGACGGTATTGAAATTTTGACCGGCAAAAAAGCCGGACACCCCGACAAACACGGAAAATATCCGAAGGGTACCGTTAATTATGAGGCGCAAAAGGCTTTGGAGGCTTATTATAAAAAATATGCCCATTTTGCCAAAGAAACTCACGGCTGTATGACGGTCAGATAACAAACAATGTATTATCGAATCCTCTTTGTTTGTACCGGAAATATTTGTCGTTCGCCCACGGCGGAAGGGATTATGCGCAAACTCGTTAAAGAAGCCGGAATGGAAGACGAAATCTTTGTAGATTCCGCCGGAACATCCAGCTATCATAACGGAGATTGCCCGGATTTGCGCGCGGTTGTTTGCGCCGCCTCGCATCATTTGGATATCAGCAAGTTGCGCTCGCGCGCCGTGCGTGCCGAAGATTTTGCCGAGTTTGACTTGATTTTGGCCATGGATAGTCAAAATATTTGGAACTTGGATATGAAGCGCCCACATGGCGATGAAAGGTATCAAAAAGCCAAGGTCTTAAAGTTGCTTTCTTTTGCGCCGGAGTTTGGGGAAAATATTCCTGACCCTTATTATGACAGCAACGGCTTTGAGGCTGTTTATACCATGATTGAAACAGCTTGCCAAAATTTGCTTTCAGCCTTAAAAAACGGCCAAATTCCTTAAGAAGTCTGCTAAAGCAGCGGTTTTTCTAGATTCCAAATGTGCCAGCTCCCGTAGGGACTGGCCTTTGGAATGACAGTATAGAGAGAGGGTGTGGCCTTTGGAATGACAGAGAAAGAATCACCCCCACCCTAACCCTCCACCATCATAGGGGGAGGGAATGAGCGGGGAGTGTCCCGTCGAAAGGGTGGAAATAAAAGGGAAATGTCCTGTCGAGGGGGAGGGAATGAAAAGAAAGCTATTCCGTTATAGGTGGAGAGAATAAAAAGAATATGTCCTATTAAGGCGGAGGGGCGAAGAGAAATGATAATAAAGTAAGCGTGGATTAATAATGCTTATTTGTTTTGCGCTTTTTTGCTCGGGGAGAGTTTGGCCGAGAGTGCTTTATAAGCTGCAGATAAGGCCTTGAATTTTTCTTCGGCGGTTTGGTCTTCGCGGTTTAAGTCAGGGTGGTATTTTTTTACCAGTTTTTTATATTGTTTTTTCAGATTTTCAGGCGTGGCTTCAGCCGGTGTCAGCTCCATTATGCGCAGATATTCTTTTTCAAGCGAGGTGAAAAAAATGTCATCCATCTCGGAAAAATCTGTCGCATATTCACCAAAGAAATCAAAGTTTGAGGAAAAACCGAATCCGTAAGTGTATTTTACTTTGGAATTAAAATGCGAAAAACGCGGGCGGCGCCCCTCTGCTTCCTCATGAGCTTGTTCATCCAGGCCATCATAATAGTTCCATTTGGCATTGTATTCTTGGACATGCTCCAAACAAAACCAATAATAATCTTTGAGGTTTTTGTCTTTGGGTGCGCGAAACTCTCCGGCTTTGGTACACCCCGGATGATCACATTTTTTTTCTTTGTCCTCGGTTTGAGGCGCAAAATATTTTTTGCTTCGCGGTTTTCTGTTCATAAATGTCGATTTTAGCCTAAACTCAGCCTTTAAGCAAGGTTAAAAATATTTGAGCAAAAGATATATGGCAATGACCAAAGGCAACCAATAAAATATGGAAGATTTGCGAAAACGCGGGTCTTTGGCATGACGCGACGAATCTAACAAATAACGAAGCTCTTGCGGATTGTGCAGCTGAATTTGTTTTTTTTGCAAGAAGTCAAGTCCGTGGCGACGCAAGCCGTCTTGAAAAGCCGGAACATTTGTTATCTGTGCCAAAGATTGCGGCTCAAAAATTAACTCGGCCCAAGGCTGCCATAAAGAAAGCAAGTCTACGTCCGGCGTAAAAAACTGCAGGCGTCTTAAAGCGGCGGCTAATTTATGTTCGAATCCGCCGGTGGGGAATTTTTGCGCCTGCAAATATGAAAAAGCAAATTTTTTAAGCTCAGAATCGGCCGGAAATAAGGCGTCAAAATCTGCCCATAAAACTTGATGCGCCTCATTGACCGCAACACCGCTCCATGAGCTTATGAAATAGCCTTTATCAAATAATAATTCAGCAAATAAATTTGCCAGATTTTTTTGCTCCTCAAGGCTTAAGCGGCTCGTTATGCGAAAAGGCTCCGCGCTCGTTATCCATAGGCAAGAGGCTGATGTTTGCCGCCAATCTATTTGCCAAAAGAATCCGTTGGAGGAGCTTTGAAGAGAATCCGTCAGTTCTTGCCAGTCGGCGGCATAGAGCCGCATATCGCGCCGCAAGTTCCACCTTCTGGCACAAACGGATAAGATATCTGCCGTGAGGAAACCAATCTCTTTCAGCCAGTCGGTATAAAAACGCCGTGTTTGTTCAGAAAGGCTACGACACAGGCAAAACGGACCTTGAGGCAAAAGCGAATCCGGCGCCGGATACAAGGGCTCGTTCCCAGTGGCATAACGCGACCAAATTTCATCTGCCAGAATTGCTAAAACTTCATCATTTTCATGTTTTAGGAAATCGCGAATCCGATACAGCGGTGCATCTGTGCGGCGGCGGTGAAAAATTTTGGCCAAGAATCGATAAGGGGCAAAAATCTCGGTCTTGGCAAAAAAAGACAATAAATCCGTCGCTGACAATGCATTTGCCAGACTTTGGCGCTTTAGGAATTGTAAAAATACATTTTTCATCTATAATGCCTGCGAAATTTCTTGTCTTATGAGGTCAAAATGCCCGAGCTGCCCGAGGTGGAAACCATTAAAACCGCCATAGAAAAATCTTTGCTTAATGCTAATATAACCCGCGTTAAGATAAACAACAACTCTTTGAGAATAAAAATCCCCGACGATTTTGCAAAAAGAATCGTCGGTGCCAAAATTGCGGCCCTTCAAAGGCGGGCAAAATATATTCTTTTTGAGCTTGATAATAATCTGACCCTTATTTTGCACCTTGGTATGAGCGGCAAAATTAAAATTGCCGATAACCTTCCGGCTCCAGAAAAACACGACCATGTGATTTTGGAAACAAATAAAGGTTTTTTGGTTTATAACGACCCCAGACGCTTTGGTCTTTGGACTTATGCGGAAACAGGCAAGCTCAAGCAAAACAACCTTTTTAAAAATCTTGGCCTTGAGCCTTGGGATGAAAAACTTTCCGCTCGTTTTCTTAAAGAAAAATTTAAGGGCAAAAAATGCGCCGTCAAACAGGCGCTGCTTGACCAAAGTTTGGTGGTGGGAATCGGTAATATTTATGCTTCGGAAAGTTTGTTTGAGGCAGGAATCGACCCCAGAAGAGCAGCCGAATCCTTGAGCCTTAAAGAATGTGAAAAACTCATTGAAAAAGTGCGGGCCGTGCTTGAAAAAGCCATTCAAGCCGGCGGCTCTACCCTGCGCGATTATCAAAAGCCCGACGGCAGCCTCGGATATTTTCAAAATCAGCATTGCGTTTATAATAAAACCGGACAAAAATGCCCAGGCTGCACTTGCTCTCTTGAAAAAACCGGCGGAATTCGTAAAATAGTTTTGGGTGGACGTTCAACCTTTTATTGTCCGATTAAACAAAAGTGAGATATCTATGATGAAAAAATGCTTTTCTTTGTTTTTGTTAAGTCTTAGCCTTTTGTGGCCTTTTTCGACACAAGCTGCCGTCTTTATTGAAGGGCTTGAAGATGTGCCCTTGATGGACGGGCTGAAACAAATTCCTAAAGATACTTTGTCTTTCGGCAATGAAGAAGGCCGCTTGGTTGAAGTATATTTATCGGGCGCCAAAGTCGGTTTTAAAAACGTGGCAAAATTTTATCAGGAAACTTTGCCCCAGCTCGGTTGGACTTTTCAGGGGCAGCGCGATGATACGTTAATCTTTTATCGCGAAGGCGAAGCTCTGGATATTTATAAAGAATCGACCAAACCCTTGATCGTGCGGATTACCGTTAAAAACCAAATGTAAGGAAAGATGATGAATTATAGCTTTATCTCTACCGAATGTCGCGGCAGCGTTGCCATTGTTACTCTTAAACGCATTGAGAATCTTAATGCCGTGAACCTGCAAATGTTGTCTGAAATTGCAGATGCTTTGGTAAAATTTGATAAAGACGATGCTATCGGCGCGATGCTTCTTTGCGGCAGCGATAAAGCCTTTGCGGCGGGAATCGACGTCAACGAACTGACGAATCAGGCACAAAACGCCGTTGCCTATGACCAAGAAATGTTTGAAGCCTTTATGCGAATCCGCTCTTGCAAGAAACCGATTGTTGCCGCCGTGGCGGGTTATGTTTTGGGAATCGGCCTGCAGTTGGCTTTGTGCGGCGATATTATTTTGGCGGCCGACAATGCCCGCTTCGGCCAGCCGGAAGTAAGCCTCGGCGTTATTCCGGGCTTTGGTGCCGCAACCAACCTAACCGCTACCATCGGCAAACCCAAAGCCGCCGAAATGATTTTGACCGGACGCGCCCTTAATGCCGAAGACGCTCTTAATGCCGGTTTAATCTCAAGAATCGTCCCTTTAAGCGATGTATTTGATGAAGGTGTGCGTACAGCCATGAGAATCGCCGCACAGCCGAGAATCGCAGTTTTGGCCGCGAAAGAAGCCCTTAAAGCCGCCGCTTGCCAAGACGGCGACTCTGCCTTGGCTCTGGAAAATAAATTGTTGCATTTGTGCATGCTCAGCGATGATTTTAGGGAATCTCTCTTAGCCTTTGCCGAAAAAAGAGCGCCGAATCTGAAAAATCGCTTCTAAAAAGCAATTTATTTGACGTGAGGCGAAAAAATTCTGTTGACTTCGGGGGCGTCTAGCGTTTATAAATCAGTACGAATTGAAAAAAACGTAATTAACTCTAATACAGGATAATTTGAAATGGCCAATCATAAATCGGCAAAAACCAGAATTAACAGAAACGCTAAAAGAGCCGTTATTAACGGTGCTCGCAGAAACCGCGTTCGTACTTTTGTAAAAAAAGTTGAAGCTGCCATTCTGGCTGCCAATAAGGAACAGGCTCAGGAAGCTTTTAAAGTTGCAGAATCTGAAATGATGTCTGCCGCCCGCAAAGGTATCTTTACTTTAAATACGGCTGCCAGAACCGTTTCTCGTCTTTCGAAAAAAATTAAAGCTTTATAATTTTTTTCAAAGCATTTTTTAGTTAAAAAAAAACACAAACCGTCGACCTGTTTAGCAGGCATTTCGGTTTGTGTTTTTTTGTTTGAAAAGCGCCGAATCTCAGCGACTCTGCTTGAATCTTCTGTCAAGAAAATTAATTGCAAAGTTCGTAAAATGTTCTGTTGTATTTATTTTTTTTTGCATTACTATCCAAATCACTTTTTGATGATGGTTCTTTACTTTAGGAAAGAGAAAAAGAAAAGTACCGTTCATTAATTTGATGATGGGTCTTTACTTTGAGAAAGAGAAAAGTACCGTTCATTAGTTTGATGATAGGTCTTTACTTTGAGAAAGAGAAAAGTACCGTTCATTAGTTTGATGATAGGTCTTTACTTTGAGAAAGAGAAAAAGGAAAGTAGCCGTTCATTAATTTGATGATGGTTCTTTACTTTGAGAAAGAGAAAAGTACCGTTCATTAGTTTGATGATGGGTCTTTACTTTGAGAAAGAGAAAAAAGGAAAGCGCTGTTCATTAAAAAGTAGATATGCTTTAACTTGGTTTAAGTAGAGAATTTTCTTTATTTATATTGTAGAGAAGTTGCTTTATTTTTATTAAGAAAAGCTTTATCAGAAAGCCGGATAAACAAGGCATTTAATTAGAATAGAATTTTTATTTCGGATAAAAAAGAGCTTCTATTTAAGTGCCGGACAGATGACTTATCTGAAGGAGCTTGGAAGAAAAATTCTTGAGAGAAATTTCTTCTGAAAAAAATAAAAAAAACACATCTTATATATATAAAGAAATATGCTTTATGAGGACCTTAATTGGGGAAAGTTGGAGCTATCAAACATATGGGCTTTATGGTTCGTCATATTTGCCAATCTGATAGTAATTTTTTTGGCGAATATGTTCTCTCTTCAGAGAAGCACCTGAGGCTCAAATCAGGACTATTCCAGAAACGAATCTTGTCTGCCACACTTAGAACATCGGTTAGAACTTTTTGGTTTTAGCCCAAAAACACAACAAAAATATGAATGGGGAGACGACATGGCTGAGCAAGCAATTTTAAGTACCGATTTAGTACAAGATGAATGGGGACAAATTTGCAGCCAATTAAAAACCGAGGTGGGCGATACAGCTTTTGAGAGCTGGCTTAAACCCTTGACCCCGGGTTCTTTTAACGACGGTGTTATGAATATATGCGTGCCGACACGCTTTATGCGAAACTGGGTTATCACCCACTACAGCGACCGCATTCACAAAATTTGGGAAAAGAAAAATCCGGCCATTAAATCTGTTAATTTTGTTGTTTCTGCCGTTCAGGAAGAAGGTCATGGTCTTTACACGCCTTCTTGCCGCTCCTTGCTTAAGAAAATTTCTTCAAGCCCGACACCGCAAAATATTTATCAATCCGGCCTAAGTGCCGTAAATGCTAACGGTAATGAGGCTTTTAATGCCAACGAATCTTTGTCTGTGCCTTTGAATCCGCAATATACTTTTGATAATTTTGTTGTCGGCAAGACCAATGAGTTTGCTTATGCGGCAGCCAGAAAAGTTGCGGAATCTCGCAATGTGTCTTTCAACCCGTTATTCTTATATTCCGGCGTCGGCCTTGGTAAAACACACTTGATGCACGCTATTGCCTGGCATATTAAACAACAAGACCCCTCCAGAAATATTGTTTATTTGTCTGCCGAAAAGTTTATGTACAAATTTGTTCGCGCCCTGCGCTACAAAGACACAACCGCCTTTAAGGAACAGTTCCGCTCGGTTGATGTGTTGATGGTTGATGATGTTCAGTTTATGGGCGGCAAAGACACCACACAAGAAGAGTTTTTCTATACCTTTAACTCCTTAATCGAAGAAGGACGCCAGATTATTATTTCTGCCGATAAATCTCCTTCAGATTTGGAAGGAATCGAAGCCAGATTGAAATCTCGTTTGGGCTGCGGTTTGGTTGCTGATATTCACCCGACAGACTTTGATTTGCGTATCGGAATTTTGGAAAACAAAGCACGCCAAATGGGAATCGAATTGCCCAACCGTGTTGCCGAGTTTTTGGCCAGCAAAATTACTTCTAACATTCGTGAGTTGGAAGGTGCCTTGCGTCGCGTGGTTGCTCATTCTCAGCTGTTGTCTGACAAAGAAATCACCATTGATATGACACAAGATGTTTTGAAAGACATGCTGCGCTCTTATGACAAACGCACCACGATTGATGAAATCCAGAAAAAAGTTGCCGAACACTTTAATATTTCCGTTAAAGAAATGCAGTCTTCGCGCAGAGCCAGAACCGTTGCCAGACCGCGCCAGATTGCCATGTATTTGGCCAAGCAGCTGACCTCTCGCTCTTTGCCGGAAATCGGTCGGAAATTTGACCGTGACCACACAACGGTTATGCATGCGGTTCGCAAAGTTGAGGAGCTGATTTTGGAAGACGCTTCTCTGGCTGAAAATGTTGATGCCTTGAGAAGAGCTTTGGCAGCATACAGCAGTTTTAACTCCTAAAAAACAGGTTTTGCATTTTGCGTAAAACCTGTTTTTTATTGTAAAGAGGCCTTCCGTATTTTACCTTTATGTTTGGAGGAACACTATGAGTGACGCAAAAATTGTAAGGGTCGGCTTAGGCTTATATATCTTTAACGAAAAGCATCAGGTTTTGCTCGGTTTGAGAAAATCCGCTCATGGAAACGGCACTTGGTGCCCGCCGGGCGGACATATGGAATATGGTGAAAGCTTTGAAGAAGGAGCCGCCCGAGAAGCCAAGGAAGAAACCGGCCTGATTATCTCCCCTCTAGATGTGGTTCTGGCAGATGTTACCAATGTTTTTTTTGCAGAATCGGGCAAACATTATATTACGTTGAACATGATTACGCACCGCTTTGACGGCGAGCCCCAAATTATGGAGCCGGATAAATGTGCCAAATGGTGTTGGTTTGACGAAAACGACCTCCCCTCAAATATGTTTTTACCTGCCGCTAATTTTCTAAAAAAACATAAGCTCTCGGAATATTAAAAAAAGCTGTTGACGAATCGTCGTTTTAGTTTCGGTTTTTGCTAAATGGGTGCTATATTTAGGGAAAATTAGTCTATAACATTAATGGTATAAGAAAATGAAATTTACGATTGAACGCGCGACTTTGTTGAAGACTCTGAGCCATGTTCAGAGTATTGTTGAAAAAAGAAACACCATTCCGGTCCTCTCTAATGTGAGAATCGAAGCTACCGAAGGCGATATCAGCTTTAAGGCAACGGATATGGATACGGAAATTACCGAAATTGCCGATGCCAAAGTAACACAAACCGGTGCAACCACGGCTCCGGCTCATATGCTTTATGACATTGTACGCAAGCTCTCTGACGGTTCAGATGTTGAGATTACCTTCCCTGATGACAAAGGTCAGCTTACCATTGCTTCAGGACGCTCAAAGTTTTCTCTTTCTACCATCGGGGTTGAGGATTTTCCGGTTATTTCGGGCGATAAATTGCCGATTAATTTTGTTATGAGCAAAGATGAGCTTAAAGATGTTATTGACCGGACACAGTTTGCCGTTTCAACCGAAGAAACCAGATATTATTTGAACGGCGTGTATATGCATGCCAAAAAAGAAGGCGAAGCCAAAGTTTTGCGCGTTGTTGCCACTGACGGCCACCGCTTGGCTTGTGTCGAATCGCCTTTGCCGCAAGGGGCAGAAAATTTGGCCGGCGTGATTATTCCGCGTAAGACCGTTACGGAAATTCGCAAACTTTTGGATGATGCCAATGTTGAAAATGTTACGGTTTCAATGTCGGACAATAAAGTACGTTTTTCTTTGGAAGATATTACGCTGACTTCCAAGTTAATTGACGGAACTTATCCTGACTATGAACGCGTTATTCCGACCGAAAATGATAAAAACTTAGAGCTTAAGGTTAAAGAATTGGCTTCAGCCGTTGACCGTGTTTCGGTTGTGGCAGAAAGAACCCGCGCCATTAAGGTTTTGACCGGCCCCAATAAAGCCGTTATCACAACCTCAAGCCCTGACCTTGGCAGTGCGTCTGAAGAAATTGAGGCCAAATATGACAGCGAGAGTTTGGAAATCGGCTATAACTTCCGCTATCTTTTGGATATCTTAAACGAGGTCAAAGGGGAAACCGTGAGAATCTCTTTTGCTGACGGCAGCTCTCCTTCCGTTATTCATGACACCTCGGATTCCAGCGCTATTTATGTTTTGATGCCGATGAGAGTTTAGAATCGGTATGGAAGCAGTTGAAGCTCGGTTTAGCGATGTTTTGACAGTTAAGTCAGGTGTTACGCGCCTGACTTTAACTGATTTTAGAAACTATGCTTTTTTGCGCCTTAATGCCGAGCTTGCTCCCATTATTTTGACCGGAGATAACGGCACCGGCAAAACAAATATTTTGGAAGCCATCTCCTTCTTAACACCCGGCAGAGGCTTGCGCAGCGCAAAGCTCTCAGATATTAAGCGAATGACGCCGGCCTTGGTTCCCGATGAATATATGCCGGAAAAAATCGGCCCGGTTAATTGGGCGGTTTCAGCCCTGGTGCAAAGAGACGGCGAGGAAGTGGAAATCGGAACCGCGGTGGAACGCAGCTTTCGGGAAACAGAGGAAGACGAAGGCAGAAGTTTTGACCGTAGAATCGTAAAAATTAACGGCAATAAAATTGCCTCTCAGAGCGAGCTTGGAAAATATATTTCCGCCGTGTGGCTCACCCCGCAGATGGACAGATTGTTTCGCGGCGGCAGCCAACCCAGACGCAGTTTTTTGGACCGTTTGGTCTATGCTTTTGATTTGGAACATGCCAAAAGAACCGCTAACTTTGAGCATTTGTATCGGCAGTGGTATCAGCTTTTAAAAGAAGGCTGCCGCGATAACTCTTGGCTTGCCTCTTTGGAAGAAAATATGGCTGCGCTCGGCGTGGCGATTGCCGCTGCCAGACGCGAACAAATTGCCAAGCTCAACCGCTTTATTGAAACAGAGCCTGATGACGTGTTTCCGAATGTGGTGTTGCAGCTTGACGGTGTTATTGAAAAAATGCTTGATAGCTCTCCGGCGGTTGAGGCAGAAGATTTTTATGCGCAATATCTGTGTAAACAACGCCGTAACGTGATGTTTAATGACACAATCGACGGTGTTAACAAAACAGATTTTAAGGTATTTTATAAAAAGAAACGGATGCCGGCCGAATTATGCTCAACCGGCGAACAAAAGTCTTTGCTTATCAGCATTATTTTGGCGCAAACAAAGTGCCAAACCTTGCATCAGGGCTTTGCGCCCGTGTTGCTGCTGGACGAAGTGGTTGCGCATTTGGACGACATTAAGCGCGAGGCTTTGCTCAAAAAAATTAGTGAGCTTCAGGTGCAGGCGTGGATTACGTCTACCGACCCCACGCTGTTTGATTCTTTGCGCGGGACGGCTCAATTCATTTCTTTGCCTTTGTAGTTTTTCGGTTTTTATTAACTCAAAATTGACACTTTGCGGGTTATGTTGTAACATGATTTTTAGTTTAACTTACGCTCTTTAGGAAAAGACATGGAAACGCAATATTATACCCTGATTGAAAAACAGGACTTTTATGAAATCATTGAAAATAAATATGGCGAATTGGCTATTTTTATTGATGCGCGCGACGGCGCTCCGGTAAACCCGGTGTTGGAGTTTGACGGCAAAAAAACCGCCCTCTTGAAACGCGATGCGCATTTGGCGGTTAAACTTGATGATATTCATGAAGAAACCGTTGCCCCCTTAGCTGAGGCTGAGTTTGTCATGATTGTGGAACTTAAGGGCAAAATGGTTGAACGTGTTTACGGCGTGCCGGTTGAAAATGTGGAAGAGATTGTGTTTGAGGGCAGACAAACCCGCGCCGACGAGCTGGTTAAAGCAAGAAGCCGCGACGAAATTTTGCAAAGTTTCGGCGCCGTTAAAACTTGGGCCAGCGGCAGCAAAAGATAAATTATACGTTTTAGAGGAATCTGTAAATTATGATCGGTTTGGTTTTGGTTACGCACGGAAATTTGGCGCTCGAATTTATTTCAGCCATGCAACATGTGGTCGGAAAACAGGAAAATGTTTTGCCGGTTTGTATCGGCCCGGAAGACGACATGGAGCAAAGACGTGCCGAGATTTTACAAAAAGTCAGCGAAGTTGACAGCGGCAGCGGGGTGGTGGTTTTGACCGATATGTTCGGCGGAACGCCTTCTAACCTGGCTATCTCAATTATGGACCGCGCCAATGTTGAAATTTTGGCCGGTATGAATCTGCCGATGCTGATTAAACTTGCCTCTTTGCGCAAAGATAAAAACTTGAAAGATACGGTTGCCGGCGCTCAGGAAGCCGGTAAGAAATATATTAATATCGCTTCGCAACTGCTAGGAAAATAATATGAGTGAAGAAGTTATTACACAAGAATTGGAAATTAAAAATCAGAAAGGTTTACACGCCAGAGCCGCCGCGGCTTTTGTTAAAACGGTTGAAAATTTTGATGCCGTGGTTGAGGTGGAAAGAATCGGCCAAAGGGTTAGCGGTTGCTCTATTATGGGCTTGATGATGCTGGCCGCCGCCAAAGGCACGACGATTGTTGTTTATTGCTCAGGAAACCAAGCAAAAGAAGCCTTGCAAGCCGTTGCCGAGCTGATTGACAATAAGTTTGGCGAAGAATAATTTTGACCGAAATGAAAGCACCGCGCAACAAAACCATTGAGCTTTCTCCGAAAGAGGAAAAAGTTTATCTGAAAAAAACAATTCGCCTGACAAAAAAAGTTGAGGCCGCCGAGGTGGTCGATAAGACGATTTGTCAGGATTGTTTGCGCGCCATGGATTTTTTGCCAGACAAATTTGTCGATTTGATGGTGGTTGACCCCCCTTATAATTTGACTAAAAATTTTTCTTCTTCCGTGTTTCGGGAAAGAGATTTGAAAACTTATCAGAAGTGGCTTGATAAATGGCTTAAAAAAGCTGACAGGCTGTTAAAAGACACGGCAAGTATTTATATTTGCGCCGACTGGAAAACTTCTATTGCCATTCCTGAAATTGCGTCACGTTATTTTGTGTTGCAAAACCGTATCTCTTGGGAGAGAGAAAAAGGCCGCGGCGCTCAAAATAATTGGAAAAACTGCTTGGAAGATATATGGTTTTTTACCAAGAGTAATGATTATTGCTTTAATATTGACGCGGTAAAAATTCAAAAACCGGTTATTGCGCCTTATCGTGATGCCAGCGGTAAACCCAAAGATTGGGTCGAATCAGATGCGGGAAAATTTCGTTTAACGCACCCGTCTAATATTTGGACGGACATCTCTATTCCTTTTTGGTCAATGCCTGAAAATACTTCACACCCGACACAAAAACCGGAGAAACTTATTGCTAAGTTGATTTTGGCTTCAAGTAATCCCAATGATTTGGTGTTTGACCCGTTTTTGGGCTCAGGCACGACCTCGGTTACGGCAAAAAAACTCGGCCGGCATTATCTTGGAATCGAGCGCGAAAAAGAATATGCCGCCTTGAGCGAAAAACGCCTTGAAAACGCCGAAAATAACAAAACCATTCAGGGGTTTGAAAACGGCGTTTTTAAACCAAGAAACGCCTCTTAAAAAAATAAGTAAAAAGGCGGAAAATTCCGCCTTTCTTTATTTCTTCAGCGGTATCATATTCAGATTAACCTCTTCATCTAAATAATACATATCGCCGCTTATCGGATCCACAATCAGATAACCAATAAGGCCTCCGAATAGGATATTGCCGGCATAGTACCAGCCACTCACATGCCAATCAATTACCGTGCTTTGTGTCTTAAAGCCATCTTTTGACGCGATGACCGTGTATTTTTGCGGATTGAAATATCCGCTCTGCGAAGTTTTAAGATTAAGCGTTGTCGGCGTTTGACCCTCAAATATTGTCTGGCCGTTTTTATCTAGTAGTTTTATGTCGACCTTTTCAACATTGGATTTAATGGGAATCGATTGATTGTTTTCTCTCATTATGGTTGCGCAGGAAGAAAGAATCCCCGCAAATATGCCAAAGGTTATACCTAAAAACAGTTTTTTCATTAGAACATCCTTATGTTAAAAGTTAAAACAAAACCCACCTGAAAGGTGGGCGGATGTTCGAAAACCGTTGAATGTTACGGCTCGGCCTATTCAGCGCATAGCCTTATTTAGCCGACATCCGTCCATGACAGAAATCGGCATAGATTTTAAGTCGTATGCAAACGACTACATTCACAAGGGTTTTCGACGCCCTAGATACTCAAGTTTTGTATCTGTTTTAGACATTAAATGCATATCTAAAATTTGTAAAGTTTTTTATTAAATGAAATAATACTTAAGTTTTGCTCCTCTTGTTTGCGAATTTTTTGCCATTAGATTGTTTTTGTATCTTGTTTTTTAGTCCAACAAAGGAGGAAAAAATGTCATATAAAGATTTAAGCGCTAAAGAAACAAACAATAATCAAAATAAAAATGCTTCGGCAAATTCTACAAAAACGGCATCTTCCAACAGCAATACGCAAAATTCTTCAAACACGACCAATACCAAAAAAAGCAGCGGCTGCGGTTGTAAATAAGTGCGCGTAAGTTCAATCCCCCCTTGGAAAAATTCCATAGGGGGGATTTTGTATTTTACAATTTGCTTATTTTGTTTATAGTAGATTACGGTTAAATATTTGTGAGGTTTGCTGATGAAAAAATTGTTGGTCGCAGCCGCTTTTTTGATGAGCTTCGGGACTTGTTTTGCCGCCAAGGCTCAGAGCGCGGATGATATTAAAAAAGTTGAAAATTATTTGAACGGTATCAAAAATTTGCAGGCCTCTTTTGTGCAAACTTCAAGCAATGGCGGAATCGCCGAGGGAATGCTCTATATCGCCAAACCAAATAAAATTCGTATGGAATATAAAGACCCGACCTCCGTTTTGATTGTCGGCGACGGCGATTATATCATCTATAACGACAAAGAACTCGACCAAATTACGCATATTGATTATGACGATATTCCCGCTACCATGATTTTGGCCAATAATATCAGCATTGACGGCAAGCAAATTAAGGTGCTTGACTTTTTTAAGGACGCCGGCACAACCTCTATTACGCTTGATTATCAGGGCAAAGGCGAAGTCGGGCCGATTACGCTGATTTTTGACAACAGCCCTTTTGCACTCAAACAATGGAAAATTGTTGACCCGCAAAGCGTGGAAGTGACCGTGTCTTTGTATAATGCCCAAAAAGACGGCACCCTTGACGCAGACTTGTTCAAATTCAAAAATGAAAAGAAAAAACCCTTGAATTATAAAGGCAAAAAATAACCATGCGTTGCAAACTTATCAGCTGGAACGTTAACTCTATTCGAATCCGCATGGCCTTGTTGGCACAGCTTGTTAAACTTGAAAATCCCGATATTTTGTGTTTGCAGGAAATTAAAGCCAAAAAAGAAGATTTTCCCTTTGAGGAAATAAAGGCTTTAGGCTACCCTAATATCGCGCTTTATTCCATTCCGGGGTATAACGGCGTGGCCATTCTTTCTAAACTGCCGCTTGAAGATATTAAAACATTTGACTGGGTCGGCAAAAAAGATGCGCGCCATGTTTGCGCCACCATTCAAGGTGATATTGAAATTCATAATATCTATATTCCGGCCGGCGGCGATATCCCCGACCCGATTGAAAATTTGGCTTTTGCCCACAAGCTCGCCTTTGTTGATGATGTGGCCGAAGCCTTAGAAAAAAACGCCGAAAAACTTAAAAATAAAAAACTGCTTATCTGTGGCGATTTTAACATTGCGCCTTTAGAAAACGACGTGTGGAGCCATAAGGCTATGTCTAAAATTATTTCTCACACGGAAGTAGAAATTCAGCGTTTGAATCGTTTGCAAAAGGCCTTGGATTTTGTTGATGTTACACATCTGATTTATCCGGAACCGCAAAAAGTATATTCTTGGTGGAGCTACCGAAACCCAAACTGGCAAACCAATAATAAAGGACGGCGCTTGGACCATATTTGGGTTACAAACCCCTTAAAAGATGCCGTGCGCGATGTGCGTATTCTTAAAGAAGCGCGCGCTTGGGAAAGACCCTCTGACCATGTGCCGGTGATTTTGGAATTTGATATATAAAAGCCTAAGCACCGAGTTGTTTTTCATCATCTTCGGCAGAGGTCGGGTGTGTAAGGCTCAGCGGCTTTTCTCCCTCGCCTAAAGAAAAATCTTCTATCTTTTGGATACGGCTGCCGATTTTGCGCGAGGAGGTGCGAATCCCCTCAATATCATCATTGGCTTGTTTGAAATGGCGCCCAAGACTCTCTATTCGGCTGTCAAGACGGCAGATGTCTTCGGCCAAAACACCGACTTCTTTTTGAATGACGCCCGCCTGCTCCCGCATTTTGGCATCTTTCAAAATGGCGCGGACGGTGTTTAAGGTGGCCATTAAAGTGGTGGGTGAAACAATCCAAACTTTGGCGCGATAGGAGGCTTCCACAACTTCGGGAAAATTTGCATGAAGTTCGGCATATATGGCCTCGCTTGGCAGAAACATCAGGGCAGATTCCGCTGTTTCGCCGACGATGATATATTTTTCGGCAATGTCTTTGATGTGCTTTAAAACCGAGGCTTTGAAAAACCGCTCGGCCTCAAGTTTTTCGCGCTCATTGGCCGCTACGCGCAAAGCATGATAACTTTCTAAGGGAAATTTGGAATCTATAACGATTGTTCCCGGTGGGTTGGGCAGGCACAAAACACAATCTGCCCGCTTTTGATTGCTTAAAACCACCTGAAATTTATATGCTGACGGCGGAAGAATCGAGGTGACCAAATCGTTTAGTTGAATTTCTCCAAACGCACCGCGCGCCTGCTTGTTGGACAAGACCTCTTGTAAGGATACAACCTGCTCGGAAAGGCTGGAGATTTTTTGTTGGGCGACATCTATTTTGGCTAAGCGCTCACGCAAATCTTGAAGAGTTTCTGCCGTTTTTACGGTGTTTTGTTGCAACCCCTCGCCTACGCTCTTGGTTACTTGAAGAAGTTTTTCATCCATCATTTTTAAGACGGCAATTTTTTGCTCGTTTACCGCCTCGGCAATTTTGCCCTGCTGATTGAGGCTGTTTTCGGAAAGTTGGGATACCCTACCCGCAAGCTCTGCCTGCGCACGAAAGATGTTGTCGGCAAAAACTTGCAGCTCTTTATTTTGACGGCGGCCAAACAACAAAAAGATGTTTACCGCCGCCAATAATACCGCCAAAACAGCTAAAACAACCACGATTTGGGGCAAATAGGTCATATCTTAGCCTCGGTTTTCAGGAAGCTGACGCCCCATGGCCAAGAATTTTTCATTGCGCTGTTTTTTGAGCTCTTCTCCGCTTTGGGGTAAAAGCTCTTTTAAGTTGCGCAGAATCGCCTCACCGACGGTTTCTATCATCTTGTGCGGGTCACGGTGTGCGCCGCCTAAGGGTTCAGGAATAATCTCATCTATTACACCAAAAGACTTAAGGTCTTGGGCAGTTAATTTTAAGGCTTCGGTTGCTTCTTTGACCTTGTCGGCCGAGCGCCAAAGAATCGAGGCACAACCCTCAGGAGAAATAACCGAATAAATGGCGTGTTCCAACATTAAAACCTTGTTGGCAACGGCTATGGCAATGGCACCACCGGAACCGCCTTCACCAATAACAACAGATATCATCGGAGCGCGGACGTTTAAGCATTTTTCAATGGAAGAGGCAATGGCTTCTGCCTGACCACGCGCCTCGGCCTCAACACCGGGATAAGCACCGGCCGTGTCAACAAAGCTGATAACCGGCAAGTTAAATTTGTCAGCCAAATCCATTAAACGCTGGGCTTTGCGATAGCCTTCGGGTTTGGCCATGCCGAAGTTGTATTTTACGCGAGATTCAAGGTCGTGCCCTTTTTCTTGACCGAGAACAACAACCGAGATGCTCTTGAAGCGACCGATACCGCCGACCATGGCTTCATCATCGGCAAAAAGACGGTCACCGCATAAGGGGGTAAAATCTTCAATCAGAGCATGAACATAGTCTAAACAATGCGGGCGATCCGGATGACGGGCAACCTGAGATTTTTGCCAGGGCGTAAGATTGGCATAAGAACTGCGTATCTGACGCTCAAGTTTTTGCTGCAGGCGGCCGACTTCTTTTAATATGTCAACGTCTTCATCTTGAGCCAAAAGTTTTAAGCTCTCGATTTTTGCCTCAATTTCAACAATGTTTTTTTCAAAATCTAAGACCAAAGTGTTGTTATTGTTCATCTTTTTCTCTTATGTTATTAATCCTTGCGCTTAGGAGTAACACATTTTTTGCAAAATTTCGACTCTTATTTTAAAAAATTGTGCATGAATGCTCCTTAAAGCGCCGAAAACCGTGCACAACAGCGCAAAATTTTGATTGAAATAAGCGTCAGATGGAATAGTATATTTTCTATTGTAGGATAATTTTTTTCGGAGCGGCCGATGATTCTTGCTTTTGCTTTCTTTTCTTTGGTCTTTTCTTCCGCCGTGTGGTTGATTTATGCCTCTTTGTTTGTTATGGAAACTGCCCAACGGTTGCAGGGCGGCGTTACCCTTTTTGATATGGCCGTTTATGCCGCTTTTATCTTGTTGCCGGTGGTGGCGGTGTGGTTTGTTTTCGGCCTGGTTAATCAATATATTCATAATCGAACCTTTAATGCCAGCCTCGCGGCCTTGTTTAAGCAAATGAAAAAAAACCAAGATTATACGGATTTGGTCGCCCGCGTTTTGCTGGAAGCCGAACAACAAATTAAAGACGGCTTTGCCCTGAACCGCTTTGACTTGCTTATTCAAGATATGAACGAGATTTTGGCTGAGATTATTTATCGCAGCAATATTGCCTCGCCGGAGCAAATCGAAAGATTGTGGGCCAGAGTGCAAAACGGCGGCAAAGGCGCTTTTGCCAAAGTTTTGATTGAGGTTAACCAAAATCAGCCGAATTTTAAACTCCGCGTTTTTGACAAAGCCAGAAAAGACAATGTTTTGGCCGGAAGTATCTTGGAATTTGCCGCAAGATATCAGGGCTTGCTCGCCATTTTGGAAAAACACGATAAAGAACGCAATTTTATTAATATTATTGAAACGGGCGTGTTCGGTAAGGTCTTTTCAATTTTGGCACCTTTGGCCGACGAAATTAAGCGCAGCCGCGAAATCAGCTCATCTTTTGGCGGGAAGACCGATTTTTATGTTGATGATTTGGTTGAAGAAGAACCTGCGCCCACCGCAGAAGTTCAGACTTATCCCTTTGAGCCGGCCGGCGTGAAAAGCGTGTCACAAAGTCTTAAATCTTCTTTGGCTTCAAAAGTTTCTAAAATTAATGTCTTTAAGAAAAAAACAGCTCCCGCGCCCAAGACCGAACCGGTTGTCGGCATCGGCGGCACGGAAGAACGCGACCCGCTTTCCATTGCCTTGGAAAGAAGTTTCGGCACGCCTAAGGAAGAAGATAATGAGCCGCATTTTGACGCCATGCCCGCTCCTGCTGATGGGGCTTTGGAAGATGAGAGCGTTTTAGCTGCCGAACCTGCAGAAAACAAACCTCAGGAAAATGAAGAAATTTTGACCGATACGCAAAAGAAACTCAATGACCTGAAAAAAGAATGGGAAGATATGAAAAAACCCATTACCGCTTCTGCGGCAAAAGCCGTCGGTGATGACAGTCTGCCCGAGGAAAAAACCGAAGAGACAGAAACACTGGCTTATCCTTTCGGCGGGTGGACAGATGAAGAAAATTATAACCGTTAGTCTGTGTTTGTGGCTTTGGACTTTTGTAGCTTTTGCGCAGGCTGAGGCTTTGCCTTATTTGGCTTTGTACGGCAGCCCGAAATATGCTCAAAACTTTTCGCATTTTGATTATGCCTCCCCCTTGGCCAAAAAAGGCGGCAGGTTGATTATGCCGGTTTATGGGAGCTTTGATAATTTTAACCCTTATATCTTCAAAGGAATCGCCTCGGGAGAAGCCGCTTCTCTCAGCACGGATAGTTTGGGCGTGGTGCCGGCCGATGATAACACAACCGTTTATCCGCTGATTGCCAAAGCCTTTGAAATGCCCGAAGATAAAAGTTATGTCGGGTTTATTCTTGATGAAAGAGCCCGCTTTCATGACGGCTCGGCGATTACGGCCGATGATGTGATTTTTAGCTTTAACGCCCTTACGCAAAAAGGCTCGCCTTTGTATAAAATTTATTACGCCGATGTTGAGCGCAGCGAAAAAATCAGCCCGTATCATGTGCGTTTTTATTTTAAAAAAGGACGGCATAACAAAGAATTGCCGCTGATTTTGGCACAATTGCCGATTTTTTCCGCCGCCTATTGGCAGAAAAAAGATTTTGCCAAACCCGAGCTTAAACCTCAACTTGGAAACGGCCCGTATAAAATTGCAAAATTTGCTCAGGGGAAATATATTGTTTTAGAGCGCGTTAAAGATTATTGGGCGCAAGATTTGCCCAGTCGCAAGGGCTTTTTTAATTTTGATGAAATCAGGCTTGATTATTATCAGGACACAACGGTTACCCTCCAGGCCTTGTTTGCCGGAAATGTCGATGTTCGGGAAGAATATATCGCCAAAATTTGGAAAACCGGCTATGATAATGATTTGGTTAAAAACGGCACAATTATTAAAGAAGAATTTTCTCACCGCCAGACGGCTTCTTTGCAAAACTTCGGCTTTAATTTAAGAAAACCCTTGTTTGCCGACAAAAGGGTTCGACAGGCGATTGGGTTGGCTTTTAATTTTGAATGGGCTAACGAGCGCCTGTTTTATAATCAATATGCCAGATTGTTCAGCTATTTTACAAACAGCGGCATGGAGGCAACCGGTTTGCCGCAAGGAAAAGAGCTTGAAATCTTAAATAAATATCGCGACCAACTGCCAAAAAGCGTGTTTACCACCGCGCCTTTCTCTCCCGTGCATGAGGATTATCTGGCGACCAGAAAACATTTGCGGCAAGCGGTGAAACTTTTGAACGAAGCCGGATATGATTTTGTGGACGGCAAAATGACTCATCTTAAAACAGGGCAACCGATTGAATTTGAGATTTTGAGCAATTCGGCCAATGGGTCGGCTTTTACCCGCGTGATGCTGCCTTTTATTGATAATTTGAAAAAAATCGGTATCAGCGCAAGTTTTCGCAATGTGGAAGTCAGCATTTTTAAAAACAGGCTTGATAATTTTGATTTTGATATGGCTATTCTTTCTTTTCCGATGAGCCAAATGCCCGGAAACGAACAGAAAGAAATGTGGGGAAGCCAAGCCGCGGATATCCCCGGAAGTTATAATATGCTCGGCCTTAAAAACGAGGTCGTTGATAAGCTGATTGATGAAATGGTCGCCGCCGATACCAAAGAAGATTATATTGCCCATGTTAAAGCGCTCGACCGCGTGTTGCTTGACGGTTATTATATGATTCCGCAATGGTATGCCCCGAAACAACGCGCCGCTTATCGAAATAAATTTGCTCACCCGAAAACAGATTTGCCGGTCGGCTATCAGCCTTTTACCTGGTGGCTTAAGGAGACAAAATAATGCGCGCCTATGTTATTAAAAGAATTTTGCTGATTCCCCTTACCCTGCTCGGCATTATGTTTATTAATTTTTTAATCGTACAACTTGCCCCGGGCGGGCCGGTGGAGCATACACTGGCGCAGTATCGCGGCATGAATGTTGACGGCAAAGCCCAGTTTTCCTCCTCTGCACAAATGCATATGGAAAGCTCGGCCTCAAAATATCAGGGGTCTCAAGGTGTGCCGGAAGAGCTGATTGAAGAGCTAGAAAAACAGTTTGGTTTTGATAAGCCTGCTCATGTGCGTTTTGCCAAAATGGTTAAAGATTATGCAGTGTTTGATTTCGGCAAAAGTTTTTATCAGGACAAAAGCGTCGGGCAGCTGATTTTGGAAAAAATGCCGGTTTCTGTTTCTTTGGGGTTGTGGTCTACCTTGATTATTTATTTAATTGCCATTCCGCTCGGAATCCGCAAAGCCGTGAAAGACGGCGAACCCTTTGACGTTTGGACTTCGGTGGCCGTGGTGCTCGGCTCGGCGATTCCGGTGTTTTTGTTTGCGGTGTTTTTAATCGTGTTTTTTGCCGGCGGCACTTATTTGCAATGGTTTCCTCTGCGGGGCCTGACTTCCGATAATTGGCAAGAGCTTAGTTTTGGGGCTAAAATCTTGGATTATTTTTGGCATATTACCTTGCCGGTGGTGGCCATGGTTATCGGCGGTTTTGCAAGCCTGACCATGCTGACAAAAAACTCCTTCCTTGATGAAATAAACAAGCCTTATGTTTTGACCGCACGCTCTAAAGGTTTGAGCGAGAATCAGGTGCTGTACGGCCATGTGTTTCGTAATGCCATGCTGATTGTTATTGCAGGTTTTCCGTCTTTGTTGATTAAAATGCTGTTTACCGGCTCTTTGTTGATTGAGGTGATTTTTTCTCTTAACGGCTTGGGTCTGCTCGGATATGAGGCTATTATGACGCGTGATTATCCCGTTATCTTCGGCACGGTTTATATCTTTGCGCTGCTCGGATTGGTGCTGAAACTTATCAGCGATATTACCTATTCTTTGGTTGACCCGCGAATTAACTTTGAAAAAAATGATTAATCTGCCTTGGGCGCAATGTCTTCAAGCTTGTCAGGAATGTCAAAATAACCGCAGGCATCTGCAATCAAATGAAATTGCTCAGGCGTGGCCGTAAGCTCGCCGTCTTTGAGGGCTTGAAGAGTGTTTATGTCAAGCCCGGTGCGCTCTGAAAGAGTTTGCAGATTGAGGTCTTTGGCAGATAAAAGAGACATAAGTTTGCGGCGGACTTGCTCTTTAAGCAAGACCTCAAACGCCTCAAAATTGATTCCTGTTGTTTCTTTTACCATTTTCGTCTCATCTTTTAATGTATCTATTTTATTTTAAATTGCAAGACAGCTTGCGAAAAGATGACGCGCTCATACGGCGAATGAATGAAAAAAGCCTCGCTTTGGCGAGGCTTTAAGGTACTTTGATTTATTTTGCTTTAGCGTACATAAACATGAACTTCCGAAACGGTTGCTTCTTCGCTGGTGCGGGCTGAAAGCGCAATTTTGTCCGGAGAAACACCCATGTCTACCATCTCTTGGAAAACATTAGAGGCATTATTGCGCGCCGTGGAGCCGGATAAGGCGCTGCCGTTGGCCGGCGTAACCGCTACAACCTCAAAGAAAACACCGGGTTTGGCGGCTAAGGCGCGGTTAACGGCTTGTTTCAAACCATCTTGATATTTGACATCTTGACGGTTGAATTTGGCAACAAACAACGGTTTGCCCGAAACATTGCGCGGGGCGGCATAGCTCTTGCCCAAGGCAGGCATAGCCGTACCGGATACCGGAAGCGGTGCCCCCATGAAGCTGCCGCTCTTGATGGCTGTGCTTAAGTCAACAATGTAGTTTCTGGCCGTTTCAATATATTGTTGTTGACGGGTAATGTCATTGTTGATTTCAAGCAAAAGGCTGTTGATTAAAATAGAGGTCTGGTTTGCCTCATTTTCTAAAACGCGTAATTGACGGTGGTCTTCATCTACCGCACCGGATACGCCGTAGGTGGCTTTTATCGAATCGGAGAGGAATGTGGTCATGGCCGCGTCAGAGGCAACTCTTTGTGCCAACTGGTTTAAGGCAATGGTGTTGCCGTTCATAACCTGAATGTTGTTTTGAGCACTTTGCAACATGGTATACATCTGCGGGTTGCCCGGCGTGGTACCGACTTGCAACTTGGCCTCAATCATACCGATTACTTTATGATATTGTAAGGCATTGTTGATGACAGAAGCGCGAATCTTTTGCAACTCTTCATTATGTTTGCGGATTGAAGATTGAAGTTGTGTTAAGTCTCCGCGGAATGAAACAACTTTTTGACCAACAAACGTCCCTGTGTTGCTGACTTGAGCAATTTCTAAGGGTTGAAAGTCGGTCGTCCCGAGTTGAGGCAGGTCAGTTTCAACGGAAGATTTGCTTTCTGCAGCATATTCTTCCTGTGTGTCAGAACCGAATAATGACGGGAAAAGCGCATCTGACGAAAATGTGCAGGCGCTCAAGGCCATCATGGCAAAGGCTGACAAAGACAGTTTATTGGCTACGTTTCTCATCAATAAAGTACCTTTTTAAAAATTGTTATATAACAAGTTGTTTTTTACACCTTTATCTTTGTTTGTAAAGACAATTTTGCAAAAAAACAAGTATGAAATGGCTTTTCTGCACGTCTTTGCATGGTTTCTCTTATGTTTTAGGCAAAATAGATTAAAATTCTTTTAAAAGTATTAAAAATTTTGCTTGCAAAAAAAAATTAATTGGGGTATGAAGTGACTCGTCGTTAAGATGAGTTGTGCACTCGTAGCTCAATTGGATAGAGCATCTGACTACGGATCAGAAGGTTGTGAGTTCGAACCCCGCCGAGTGCGCCAGTTTCTAACCCTCCGAGTTTCGGAGGGTTTTTTGTTGTTTTTTCCAAGGGGTTCGAACTGCGTTCGTCTTGCTCCGTAAGCCTTGCCATAGGCGCGGCTACTACGCTTCGGGCACTCGGTTTGTAACGTCGGGCGCGCCGCGATTGCTCTTGCTCCCCGCGGATAAAAAATGCCAAGACACCGGCTCCGGGACAAACACCATTGACTCCAGCAAAAGCGATGATTATGCTAATCGGATAGGTCGCTTATTAGGAAGCAAATATCCTGAGGGGGATTGTGATGAACTTGTCAAAACCTATATTAATAAAAATTGGTAAACTTGCGTTTTTACTGCTCATTATAGGAATCGGATGTGGGGTGACAACTCTTGTTGCTCTTTCTTGTTTGTACATTTTCAACTTATAAAATTAAGCCCGTTTTTCCATGAGAAATTCGGGCTTGGTTTCTTTTGGCTTAAGTTAAGGTCTGATATATGAAAAAATTTTGTTATTTTTGTTTGGATTTGCTTTTTATTCTTCTGGTTATTTATAACCCAAATTTCAATTTTAGCGAAAATAAGATTGAACAGGAATTTTCGCTTTATTGGTGGTTTGCTTTATCTTGTTATTTTTGTATAAAATTTTATGGAGCCTCTTGTTGGTCACAAACTTTATCAGCCGGTTTTATTGTTTCAGAAGCATTGGTTTTCTTCTTGTTTTTTTTCCTTTTTATTATGAGCGATTGCACGGGTGAGGTTTCTTTGAATGCGATATCTGCTTTGATTTCTTTATCATGGCCTTTTATTGTTTTTGTTGGCTTGTTTTTGTCGGGCAAACTCTTTTTAACAAAAGCGTTTCTCTATAAAAAAATTTCACAAAATTTATTTACCGGCATTGTTATTTTTGTGGCGGCTTTATTGATGTTTCCGCCATTACTCAGTTTTATATACGGTTATTGGTTCTTTTTGTTTTTTTGCTTGAGTATTTATGTTTTTCTGCCTTATCTGGCGGCAAAAAAACTTATCTTTAATAACAAATTTCCTCCGATAGCTCTTCAGCTGAGCAAAAATGTTTTTTGTCTTTTGTTGCTGTTTATTCTTATTAACTGTGAAATAATTTTATGCGCCTTCTCTTTTTCTGAGCCTCAATCTTTCGGAAAATTTGCGTTGTACCTTTTCTCCATTGCTTTTTTACGCTTGGGGTTATATTTTGCGGTCTTATATATTCTCTTTCCGATAAGCATCAGAAATTTATTAAAAAAACACTGATGGGCGAAGGTTAGTTAAATTTCGCAATTTTATTGCTTTTTTACTTGCTTTTGCAAAATAAAAAACCTAAATAGTCTGTAAACTTGGTTTTTAGATAATTTGCGAATTTGTCATGACTGAAAAAGATTATTACGAACTGCTTGAGGTGAGCA
>CALXWF010000126.1 GCA_944392285.1 uncultured Alphaproteobacteria bacterium
GTTTATTACGCACCACAATGCTTTGGATATGGATTTGTATTTGCGCGTGGCGACAGAGCTGCACCTTAAACGCTTGGTTGTCGGCGGCTTAGACCGTGTCTTTGAAATCGGCCGCAACTTCCGCAATGAGGGTATTGATAAAAAACATAATCCGGAATTTACGGGCTTGGAGGCCTATCAGGCTTATGCCGATTATAACACCATGGCTGATCTTATCTCCGAGCTGGTTGCTTTTGTAGCGCAGGAAGTTTTGGGCACAAAGGTTATTACCTTCGGCGACCAACAGATTGATTTGAGCAAACCTTTCCCCAAAAAGTCAATGATTGATTTGATTAAGGAGCATGCCGGCGTTGATTTTCTGACAACCAACACCCTTGAAGAAGCTAAAGAGATGGCAAAATCCGTCGGGGTTGATGCTTCTGACTGCCCCTCTTGGGGAAAAGTTGTCAGCGAAGTCTTTGACCAAAAAGTTGAACATTTGCTCGTCCAACCCATTCATGTTATGGACATGCCCAAAGATATTTCGCCTTTGGCTAAAACGCATCGTTCGAATCCGCGTTTGGTTGAACATTTTGACACATATATTGCCGGAATGGAAATCGGTTGCGCTTATTCAGAGCTCTCAAACCCCTTGGAACAAAGACAGCGTTTTGAGGCACAGATGGCTGCGCGTGAAGCCGGCGATGATGAAGCGCAAATGCTTGATGAAGACTTTATTAATGCGTTGGAACATGGTTTTCCGCCCTCAGGCGGTATGGGTATGGGCATTGACCGTTTGGCCATTTTGCTTACAAACTCAGAAACCATTCGAGATGTTATCGCTTTTCCGACATTGCGTAAAAGAGATTAGTCTTGTCTGATATTGCCCCGCAAAATATTCACGAAAGCGACCAAGGGCCTAAAACTTGGCTCAGACGCACGGTTTTGGCTTTGGTCGCTTTTGCGGGGGCTTATTTTTTTCTGGAATTTTTAGCTTCTGACAGTGTGGCTCAAACACCCAAGGCAATCACTACCCTAGAAGAATGTGACCCACAGGTCAGTATGGCAGAGGGTTTTACGCCGGTCGTACATCAATCCGCTTGTTATGATTCCAAGTCTGACTGGGCCTTTTTGCAAGAAGATGAAGATGCCGAACCGGCTCAAATTATTGCTCCCGAAGAGCCGTTACCGCCCTTTGACGCCGACACCGCCTCGGTTCAAGACATCAGCAAAAAAATTACCACCATGGTGGCTAAAGAAGCCCAGGTAAGCGCGCCGGATTTTTCCGCTCTGGAAGAAGGCGCTTTGTTGGACCAGCTTTATGAAGAAAAACTGCCCGACAATATTATTGAAGATGATACTTTTATTCACCATAACCGCAAAAATATTAAGGATTTGAAAATCCACCTGCAGAAAAAACCCGTTTATTTCGGCCCCAAACCTTTGGTCGTGGTGGTGATTGATGATATGGGCATCAGCCCGCGGCGCACCAAAGATATTTTGAAGCTCAAAGCACCGCTTACGGCCTCTTTTTTGACTTATGGCAAAAATTTGCCGATTTATCTGAAACAGGCGGAGCTTGCCGGCCAAGAGATTATGGTCCATGTTCCGATGGAACCTAAAACAAATATTGATGTTGCCCCTGATGTCTTAAAAGCCTCTATGAGTTCTGAAGAAATTCATGTGGGATTAAAAAATATGCTGCAGAAATTTGACAAAGTTGCCGGCATTAATAACCACATGGGAAGCCGTTTTACCGAAAACCGCAAAGCCATGCAGAGTGTGATGGATGTTTTGAAAGAGGAAAACTTGTTTTTCCTTGATTCTAAGACTTCGGCAAAATCTGTGGGCAAAGAATTGGCTCATAAAAACGGCGTCGCTTATGCGCATCGTCATGTGTTTTTAGATAATAAAAATGATTTTGATTATATTTTGGGACAACTGCATTTAACCGAGCGCATTGCCAAGCGCAACGGCTATGCCATTGCCATCGGCCACCCCAAAAGCCAAACCTTCAACGCCTTAAAAGCCTGGCTGCCGACCCTTGAGGAAAAAAACATTAAACTTGTCCCCTTAAGCGAGGTCGTTACAAAACTTAATGCCTCTCATTAAGCTAATCTTAAAGTTTAGTTGATATACCAAGCAGACTTCTGAAAGTTTATGTTATTGCTTTCAGGAGTAAAATTAGTTAAACTTAAAGTATATTTGTTACACTCTTTAACGGCTTTTGATTATAAAGTGTGTGGAGAGCGAAATGATAAAAAATTTATTTTTGAGTTTCTTTTTATTAGCTGCGTGTTTGGGCACAAAAGATTTATATGCTCAAGAAACTCTTGGAATCGGTCTGGAAAAGAATGGGACTTCTTATTAAATTGCAAGAAGCCATTTTCTGCCAAATTATCAACAAGATGATTTGATTTTTGAAGAAGAAAACGCCGATGTTTATTGCCGTAACCAAGGTTTTACATCTGCCCTTGTCCGGCAGGTGAGGTTCCGGTAGCTTACTGCAGCGCATCTGATCAATATCATAAATGTGATTGTGATTGGACGGTTTACAGATATAATTCTACCATTTGCCCGCCAAACTCCGTCCCCAATGGTGATACGTGCAAATTATATAGCAGCGGCTGTGAGTGTAGCGAGAAAGGCTATATTTGGAATGCCGATTTGAATCGTTGCGAGTTTCATTGTTCTTCCGATGCCGATTGCAGCCAGATTGGCCGGCAGCATAAATACGCCCGACCCCATCATGTTTCCGGCAACCATAAGAGTAGCCGGAATAAGTCCGATTTTATTATTTTCACTAACCATATCCCTTCTCCGCAGATACTCCAAGATGTTATTCAGTTAACCCGTAAACAGCTTTTTTCAACCTGTCAGAGAGAATTTTTATTCCGCCATTGACAAAGCGTATATAAGTCATTAAGATTTGCTGGTTTCTATAATTAAATTTGAGGTAGTAAATTTAAATTTATGAATCCCGCATATATATATTTGATTAATCTTTTTCTGGTTTTTTTCTTGGTTTTCGCCAATGCTTTTTTCGTTGTTTCCGAGTTTTCTATCGTAAAAATCCGCCGCACCAAATTGGAAGAGCTGGCTCATGCCGGCAATAAAAGAGCGGTGACCGCTTTGAAAATCACCGAACATCTCAATACATATCTGAGCGCCATTCAGCTGGGAATTACATTGGCTTCCCTGGGATTGGGCTGGATCGGCGAGCCGGCGGTATCCCGTCTGATTGAAGATTTAATCGGAGGTATTTTTTCCGAAAACCGCATTTTGCTGCATTCGGTCAGTTTCGGTATCGCTTTTGGTTTTATTACACTGCTGCACGTGGTTTTGGGAGAGCTGGTCCCGAAATCTCTGGCCATTATTCACACCGAAAGCTACGTATTAAAAATTGCTCCCGTTCTTTATTGGTTCAACAAAATTTTTACGCCTTTTATTTGGGTGTTTGACCATGTTTCAATCGGCATTCTTAAATTGGCCGGCGTTAATACCTCCGGCGAAGAGGGTGAGGTTCATTCCGAAGAAGAAATCAAACTGATTATTGATGCTTCACAGAAAGACGGCGTTATTGATGATACCGAAGGGGAGATTATTCAAAATGCCATTTCATTCTCGGAAATCGATGCGCATGAGATCATGATTCCGAGACAAGATATCAAATGCATTTACAAAAGCATGAGTTTTGATGAGGTTCTGAACTTTGTCAAGACAACCAGACATACCCGTTATCCCCTTTGCGATACTGATAAAGATACTATTGTCGGCATGGTTCATATCCGCGATATTCTTGAACATAACGATGAACGCGGAAACAAAGATTTTCTGAATCACGTCACTCGTAAAATTCTGTTCGTTTCAGAATATAAATCCATTTCAGAAGTTCTCAACCAAATGATGACGCAGCGTATTCATTTGGCGATCGTTGTCGATGAATACGGCGGCACGGCCGGACTGCTGTCAATGGAAGACATCCTTGAGGAACTTGTCGGAGATATTTTAGACGAACATGATGACCAGCAGGCAGAGCCTATGAAGAAATTAGACGAGCAGACTTGTGAATTTGACGGTTTGTATCTGCTGGAAGATATGCAGGAATGTTTGGGACTTCCTAAAAGCGAACATGATGAAAGTACTGTCGGCGGTTATGTTTTCGGGCTTTTGGGAAACAGACCGAAAGTCGGCGATCGCGCCGAAGATGACTTTTGCCTTTATGAGGTGATGAGTGTTGAAAAAATGCGCATTACCCGGGTTAAGGTTCAACGTAAAGGGTAAAAGGTTTCTCGCCTCCAAA
>CALXWF010000127.1 GCA_944392285.1 uncultured Alphaproteobacteria bacterium
TAAGCCTGCCGCCAGCGTTCGTTCTGAGCCAGGATCAAACTCTCATGTTAAAATGATTGCTTGCAATCCTGTCTATATTACTCATAAAGAATCTTTTGGTTCCTTTATTCATATACAGACTTTATTCATATTTTCCGATATCCGGCCAATATACCGTCCGCATATCCTCTTTACTTATCTACTCTCTTCTATAACCACCGAGCTTGGTCATTCCAACTTGCGTTGGCATCATCGCGTCGGTGATGTGGGTTATATGATGTTCTTTTGCTTGTGTCAACATAAAAAATTAAAAAAATTTAAATTTTTTCAACTTTTTTTACAAACCATTGATTAAGCGCAAAAAAATTTTTACACATCTTGTTTTGAAAAAAGCAAGATTCTTTACCACTTTTTTAACTTTAACTTGGTAGAATAGCTTTAATATAACATATCAAGAACTGAAAACAAGGTAGTAATTATGTTAAAATTCAATGTTTTAGCCATATCTTTAGTCTTAATACTTTCGGCTTGTGCCAAAGAGAAACCGATTTTAACAGGAGTCGATGGCTCGGCCATTCCGCCAGCCTTTGCAAGTTTTCCTGATATTCCGTTTCCGGAGAAGTCTTATATTGATTTGGATGAGACAAAGGCTCTGGGCAGCGGGGAAAAGTGGATTGGGAGTCTGGTTTTTGATACGCCGTATAATGCCAGCAGCGTTTTTGACTTTTATGTTTCAGAAATGCCTAAGCTTAAATGGCAAGAAGTGGCAACCGTGCGCTCGAAGATCAGCCATATGACTTATTCCAGAGAAAGAAGAGCCGTGCAGATTTTGATTGAGGCTGACGGTTCGGACAGCTCACAAGTTATGATTACGGCCATTCCTCACGATAATTAGGCATAGTTTTTAGGAGGCCAAGAAATGGGCTTTGATTTTTTTACTTTCGGCGGCGGCCAATTTTGGGAAGATGTCTTCTATTATCAAAAATGGCGAATCCAGCGTAATTTCGAATCTAAGAAATATCGATTGCTTGATCCTTGGGATATCAGACGACACAGCGGGAGTTTTGAAGACTGCCGCTTGGCTTTTTTAAGACTGATTGAGGCCTATGAGCTGCAAAGACAAAAAGGACATATGATTATTATGCTGCATGGCTTGGGCGAAACCAAGAATATTTTTCGCCCCGTGTGGCGCAAAGCCATGGACGAAGGTTTTGCCGCGGCGGCCATTAATTATCCGTCTTGTCAGAAACATTTCGAGTCGCATGTGCGGCAGGTGCAATTTTTGCTCGACCATTTGGAAGATATTGATACGGTCTCTTTTATCGGTAAAGGAGTCGGCGCACTTATTTTGCGCGAAGTCTTAAGCCGTGACGGCGAATGGAAAAAAAATTTGAAAATCGGACGAGTCGTTCAGGTTTGCCCACCGAACAAAGGCTCTAGACTGTTTGAAAAAATGGCAAAATGGCGTTTTTGGCGCTTTATTTTCGGCCCCATGCTCGCTGAGCTCGCGCCAGATAAAGTTAAAAATCTGCCTAAATTTGCCAAAGATATTGAGGTAGGGATTATTGACTGCCCGTTTGAGCTTAAAAAAATCAGTAAATATTTGCCGCAAAAATGGCAAAATCTTTGGAATGAGAAAAATTCTGCTTCTCTTAGCGGTGATAATCATTTTATTCGGATAAAGAATCGGAATTTTAATGTGTTTAATAATAAAAAAGTTACAGATGAGGCTGTATATTTTATTAAAAACGGCAGATTTGAAAAAAATAACTAAAAAAATCAAAAAACTGTAACACAAACGGCAGTTTTTTTGTGTTAAAATAAGAGGTAGAAACAGAGCGAGAAACGGCAATGAAGACAATTTTAATTAATATCGGGATTTTGACTGGAATTGTTCTTGCTTATTGGCTTGATATTTTCAGCTGGTTTGTCGGCCGCGGTGCTACCTTTGTGGCTCTGGTTTTGGTAGCCGGTGTATTTGTTGCCGGATGGAGAATCCTCGGCAATCCTTTTTCAGGGGCTAAACATCATGACGACGAATAGACTTAATATATTATACATCGTTCTTTTAAGTTTCGTATGCCTGATGTTTGTGCCTCAGGCTTCAGCCCAAACTTTGGGTGACCAATTTGAAGAAAAGTTTGACAAAGCCTGGGAAGCTACTCATCCTAAAGTAAGCGAATCTCAAATAAATAAGACTAAAGAAGTCCTTGGAGATACTGTCGGCGGGGTCGTTGCCGGTGTTGCTTCTTATGGAAGCGGGGTTACATATGACCAACCTAAAAGTGAGACCGAACGTTCTAAAAAAATGGTCGATAAATATAATCTTGATACCGAAAACGGCAAAATAGAAATTACCGGAAAAACCGGTGTCTCCGATTATATCGGACGCTCGTTGAAAGAAAGCGGTAAAGCCATTGCCGATGATTGGGAACAAGGAAACTATCTATCTGCCGCGGCACAAGCCTCTATGGCCGGCGCTAAGGCAGCTTGGGAAGGGTTAAAAGGCTTATTCAAAAGTGGGCGTGAAATCGGAACATATACCGACCCCTCAACAGGTAAAATTTATGAGTTTGAGATTAAAAAAGACGGAACCATGGTGGCGACCAGCGGTATTACCGAAGGATGTACGCCTTTCCCGATGAAAATGGCCGAGTCAAAAAGCTGTTTGTTCTGCCCGTTGTTTTTGGTTATTTATAATGCTTGCAACACCATGGCAACGAAGTCTTTTGCAATTTTGGGTGTGCCGGTGGCAAATGTGATGCTGATTGGTTTTGCGCTTTATATTGCTTTTATTGTCTTGGCTCATGTCAGCGCTTTTACCAAACAAGATGCCCCAAAATTTTTGACCGGACTTATCGGACAATCTTTCAAAGTATTGATTGCTTATTTGCTTTTGACCAATGCTGACTAAATTTATTATTGTTTTATTTCCCCGGTTTTGAAAACGGGCATGCAGCTCGGCTCGGCTTTTCTGTTTCAAACCTCT
>CALXWF010000128.1 GCA_944392285.1 uncultured Alphaproteobacteria bacterium
GGTAGAGAGCCTTGCTCATGATGTCATTAATCAAAAATACCAAGGACAAGAGCTGACACCTTTCTTAAACAGCCTAAGCGCAAAAGTTCCGTTTTTTCGTGTAAGAGGCAAAGCTGAAGGCGCCAGCTCAGATACGGATTTTGCCGTTAATTCCGGAGGCTTTACAACCCAAGATTATGGGGCGATTTACAAACTTTACACCCCGCAGATTTTATATCAAGGACTAAATCTACTGCCGCAACTTGCAAAGAACAAAGGCTACCATACGGCTTTTTTTCACAATTTTATCGGCAGTTTTTATAATCGTCGACCGCATATTACGGCTCAGGGCTACCAAGACCTCTTTTTTATTGAAGATATGGCAAAAGACCTAAAAAAAGGCCTTGATGATGCGCAAATGTTTGCCTTTATTCAAGAATTTTATAAAAATCAGCCTCAAGACAAAACTTTTACCTATATCATCACCATGAGCTCTCACGCCGACTACAAGGTCAAGAGCAACCAAACACCGCTTATCTTAGCCCCCAAAAGCGAGAGAGAAGATTATTATAATGCCGTAAACTATGTTGACCGCAGCCTACAACAATTTATCAATAACCTGCCGGCAGATTCTCTGGTCTTAATTTTTGGCGACCATGGCGTAAAAGATTTCGGCTATGGCGGCGCCGCCTTTCTGATTTATGATAAAAGAGGCGGACTTAAGGTTGAAAATAGAGAAATTTCTTTTGCTGAATTTGTGGCAATCAGCCGCCGTTTTTGGCAATAAAAAATCTCCGCCGCGGCGGAGATTTTTATTAAAGGAGACTATGATTAATAATAAGTCCAGGTAATGGTGTTGCCGGTAGTCGCACAACCGGTATTACCGACCGCTTCGGTAACGGTAATCTTATCTCCGGGGCCTCCGCTCAAAGAACCCATTTCTATACTTACCAAACCATCGGTACCCCAGTCAGAGGTCAGCAAGCTGACGCAAGCTTCTTTACCAAGGTCATCATAAGTAATGGTAAAGTTCGTGTTAGCCGTACCGGCCGCTGCAATCGTAACATCGCCGCCGAATGCGTTTTTAATCGTGCCTTTAGAGCCGCCGGTACCGCCCGGAAGCATGTCGGAAGGAACAATGTTAAGGGAGATGGCCGCCGCATTGTTTAATCCGCTATAATCCGGAGAAGTTGCATAAGCCGTACGCAAGTTAATCAAAATCATGGCCATCTGGTCTTGGGCTTTGGTCAATTTATATTTTGCCATCGCTTTAGAATAGCCTGAAATACCGCCCACGGACAAAACGCCGATAATCGCCAACACGCCGAGCATTTCAACCATTGAACGGCCGGACTGCTCATTTTTATATAAATTTCTCATCTTAAGTCTCCTAAAAATTCTGTTTGCCTATAACTTACATTATAAAGAATTAAAATACAATTAACAGATTATCTTTGGTCATATTTTTTATTTTATACCCCTAACTTTAGTTAATAAAAAGTCCAGATAATATTATTTCCGACCATGCTGCAGTTTTGCGCCGCGGTTTTTGCGCTGACCGGAAGCTCTCCGGCATAAGCGGTAAATTTTCCGGTTGCAATACTGACCAAGCCGTCCGTTCCCCAGTCACTGCTCATCAGACTAATGCAGGTAAGCCCGCCGATATCTTGAAATTCGATTGAAAAATGTCCTTCATTATTGTCCGTAACCTTAACATTCACCGGCCCGCCAAATACGCTGCGGATTCCGTCAGCTTCGGTTTTGTCGCCTTTAGGCAGCATATCTGCCGGAATGATAGAAAGTTTAATCGCCTCGCTGTTATTCAAGCCGCTATAGCCGCCTTTGTTGGCATAATAGAGCCTGACATTTGTAATAATGCTAAAAATTTGTTCAATAGAGCGGTTGAGCTTATGTTTTGCCATAGCCTGCGAATAGCCGGCGATTCCCCCGACTGTCAACACGCCGATAATCGCCAAAACACCGAGCATTTCAACCATTGAACGGCCAATTTCGTTTATTTTTGCATTTGGCTTCAAAATCTTTGCTCCCGTTATTCAAAATGCCACAGCACTTTGCTGTTATCCCCGCAGGCCTGAGCGGCTGCTTTTTTATCAATCGGCAAAGCATTTTCGCCGCCCCAGACAAACTCGGTTTTCAAAGCACTTTCAACCACCAATCCGAGCAATCCGAGGCTTTGCTGATTATCCGGCATAAAACTGATGGCTAAGACACACTCATCTTTGCTCAAATTATCATAAATAATATAAAAATCTTTTTGTCCCGGCATAACCGTATCGCCGTTTTGGGCGCCGACAAGCACTTCCTTACCCCAAGCATTATATAGCTTGCCGTCTTTATGGGGCATATCTGCGCCCAACTTATCCTTAAGCACCAAAGCCGTGTTCAGTCCCCAATAATTCGGCTTAAGCCGAAAAGCTTTGCGGATGTTTTCGGCTGTTTGCCATAGTTGCTCGGCGCCTTTAATATCTGCTTTTTCTTGGCTCCCGCTCCATATCAAAGAGAGCAAGAGAACAATAATCAAAGCAGCTAAGGGCATTATTGCTTTTGGAGATTTCAGTTTTTGTGCAAAATCTGCAATTTTTATCATTTTAGGCTCCCATGCCGCTGGTAATTTGGTCTTGCATCTGGAACACGCCCATAACCGCCCAAGCAATGGCAGCACCGATACTGAGCAAGGCCACCATGTTCAAAATAGAGGCTTTTTGTTCAATCAAGTACACACTTTCTTCCAGCCATTCATTGGCAAGGTTTTCAAGGGCTTCTTCAAAGTTGTCCAATTCAGAATAAATTTTCAAGTCTCCGATAATTTCCGGGTCAGGAAAATTCAACCCCGTTTTAGCCAGAGCTTGTCCTAAGTTATCACCGTTATTAATAAAGACCAAAGTTTTATCAATTCTCTCTTTCAAATAGCGGCTGGCATCGCGGCGCAGAGCGCGCATGGCGGTAGAAACCGGCGCACCGCCTTTAACCAAAGCAGACAAGGCCAAGAGCCAGCTGATACCGGTAAAAACCTTATACAAAGACCATGGCGGCAAATTATCAAAATAAGCACGGATAATTCCGGTCCACACGCCGATAGTCAGATAAATAGTAATCATAATCACCGGCAGGGCTGAGAAGGCAACCACCCAATATTCCTGAATCCACGTAGACAAGTCCACCAAATCACGCGCCATACCCGTCCACCGAACATCGGGAGCGGCCTCAACCATCGGCGGCACCATGTACACACCGATACCATAGACAATCAACACCGCCATCATAAACAAAAACGCCGGATAAGCAATTGCGCCGACAATCGGTCGAATCATTTTGGTTGAACCTTCGGTCACGCGAATAAGGTTCATAAGGGCACCCTCAAGGTCAGAAACGTCACCGACGGAAAGCATCAATCTTTCGCGGTCCGGTGCCCACCCCTTTAAGGCGTCGGAAAAAGGCAGACCGTTTTGCAGTGAGCGCGCCCAATGCGCAATGGCAATCGCCATCGGTTCATTAGGGTTTTTGCCGCCGTTACTAACGCCGTCATGGAGCATATCCAAAGCATTCATCAAAGAAAAGCGGTTGCGCATCAAAGAGGCAATCTTGCGATAAATTTTCAAACGTGTACCGTTAGAAAAACTGCAAATCATTCTTGCATAATATTCTTCAACAATATTAAGTTTTTTCATTGCCTTTTGCAAAGAAGCCGAGGCGGATTTCTTTTTTTCTGTTTCTTCTGCCATAAATATCTCCGTTTAGTAAATCGGGCGCTGATCCATCAGGCCGCACCAACGTTCAATCTCATCCAAATCAATATACCCTTTGAGCATACGCTCGATAGCGGCTTCTTTTAAGGTTCTGCCGTTCAAATCGCTGGTCCAATAGTCAATGGCTTTTCTGGTTTCGCCTTTAATCATCAAGTCAAGAAAAGTTGCGTCCGGTAAAATAATTTCGGGCACGCTCATACGTCCCTTAATGCCGGTGTTGTTACAATGCTTACATCCGGGGCCGCGCATAAAAGTATTTTCGATACCAAAGTCGCCCAGAGCCGTCCGCAAACGTTTAACCGAAGGCCAATCAAGCCTTTCCTTAACCGACACGCGGCAATGCGGGCAGATTTTGCGGAACAAACGTTGCGAAATCAAACCTTTCATCAATTCAGGGTCATTAAGCTTAAAAGACTCAACGCCCATATCGCGCAGACGTGTAATAATAGCCGGTGCCGAGTTTGCGTGCAAGGTTGTCCACACGCCGTGTCCAGACAAAGCGCCTTTAAAAGTCAACTGTGCGGCCGACAAGGTACGCACCTCACCAACCATCATAACGTCAGGGTCAGAACGCAAAGCGGCAGACAATGCTTTTGTAAATTGCTCGTCTTTTTCTTCTTCGGTTGTGGCGTTGGTCACCGGCATTTGTCTTGCACCGGGAATAGGGTATTCAGGCGGGTCTTCCACGGTAATCAGGTTAATTTCATAGTTTTTTTCTTGCAACAATTTAATCATATTGCGCTGAAGCGTCGTACTCTTACCGCTGCCGGTAGGACCGGCAATAACCGACAAACCGACCGGCACGGCGCGCAACCGATAAAACAAATCTTCTTCATATTCGCCAAACCCCAAAGACGACAAATCGCCGCTGCCGTCTGGGTTATCATCGGCATAAAGCAAACGCATAACCACATATTGCGAGCCAAAGGCAATCGGGTTAAATTGCAAACGAATAGCCAACACGTTGTGTGGCAACATCAACTTACCTTTTGAGCCGCGCAACGGGGTGGAACCGAGCTTTTGCGCGCCCTGAAATTCGTTTTGAGCATAGTTTGAATCGGAAATATCGGCAGAAGCAAAGGCCGCACGCACAAAAGACTCACCCCATTCTTTGTTATATTCCATTTCGGTAGACATCATACCGTTAATACGGAACATAATTTGGGTACTGTCGGCAACCACCACATGAATATCCGACACCTTTTGAGCAGCAGCGCGGGCAACCACGTTGACAAAGTCTTTTTGCATTTGCAGCTGGTCGAGGTCAGAATCTCCCTCGAGCACGGGCTGATTGCGTTCGCCGTAAGAATAAATAGCGTTAAGTTCGTTTTGCGACACATAAATAGGCTTGCTCATAGAGAGCTTTTTCTTACGTGCCAAAACCTCAAAACTTAAAACGCGTCCGTCAAACTTATGTGACTCAGAAACCAGAAAACGTCCGTCGGAAAACAAAGCCAACAAACGTCTGGTATCATCATTAATGACCAAAGAAGACCCCGGCAGGGTCAGCAAACGAACACCATGCTCAAAATACTGCTGAATAGTCTTCGGCTGCTTGTTTCCCTCTTCGCCGTCATCATCGTCTTTTTCATAGGCATCATAAGCCGATGCTTTGAGAGGGGCATTTTCGCCATCAGCAGATTCTTCGCCGGTTTCTTGCTTATTTTCCTCTTCTTCAGCCATGCTGCTACCTGATTGTCATATCTTGTCCGATACCCGGAATTCCGCGGCTAACGGGAAGAGAGCCCAAAGTCTTTTTATTGCTGTCTTTAGAGCCTTCTTCCATCTTATATTTAACATTAGCGGCTTTTTCAGGTTCTTTTTCCAAAATTCCGCCTGCCGAGAAGTAAAGATAATCTTTCTTTCCGGCTTTATCTGCGCGGATATAAGTTGTCGTAATCTCATCAACGACTTGGCCGGTTTGGAGCGTTGTCCCTTCTTGAACCAAAAACGGCAAACCGTCTTTATTAACGAGCTTTGCGGCCAATTTACCGCCTTGTCCGCGAATCTCCATAATCACATAGACGTCATTAAGCCGAACTTCATCCTCTTTTTCTTCAGTTTCGGCATTTGCCGCTTCGGCAAACGGGTTAGTCTTTTCCTCAGCTTCAAGACGAGCCTTCAAAATCGAAATCTGGGTTTGCAAGCTGGCTTTTTCTCTTTGATATCTGTCTTTTGCCTCCATGGCATTTTTGGTTGCCAAGTCAGCAGCTTCTCTTAAAAGAGCCATTTTCTTTTTAACGTTTTCGCTAAACTCTTTATTTTCTTTTTTCAACCGCGAGATTTGCGCATAAACCCCAGCATTGTTCTCAATCCATTTCTGGGTTTCTTCAAGCATTTTGCTCTTATAGTTGTTCAAAAGTTTTTCTTGGCGCAATTTTTCATAAGCCAAATCAAGCTCTCTGAGCTTTTGTCTTTCTTCCAACACTTGCTTTTCTTGTTCTTTTTCTTTTTCAACCAATTTCAATCTTTGCTCTTCATTGCGCAGCTGTTCTTCTTCCAAAGCCTTACGACGTTGCGCTTGCAAAGCCTCAATTTCATTTTTAACTTTTTCGCGTCTGAGCTCCAAAGACAAAATGGCTGTCTGTTTTTCCAAATCTGACATTTGTGAAAAAACTTCATCATCAACCGGGTCAAAGGTCTGATTATCAAGCGGGTTTGCCTCGGATGAAGCCGATGTTTCGGCCGCCGGCACAACCACTTCCTGATTCACGGGAACTTTAGGCTTAAAGCTTGGTGTTGCCGCATTCGCATCAGGAGACGGCAAAGCAACTGGTGCTTCCGCATTTTGTGCCTGAGCGCCGCCTTTAGGCATAACTGCCCCGGCTTTGGGAACAACAGCGCCAGCCTTAGGTGTTACGGCACCGGTTTTGGGAACAATTTTTCCGGTCTTGGGCACAATTTTCCCGGCAGGAGGTGTTACCAAAGCCTCTCCAGCGGGAGCCGCCTTAGGAGCGGGAGCTTCCAAACTGTCAGGAATATCGGGGCTTCCGATAGATAATCCCAGTTCATCGCTGACGCCGTTATCTGAGGGCGCATCATCTTCCAAGTTGAGAACACCCTGCGCTTGAACCCCTTGGGCAGATACCAAGCCCAAAGCGGCAACGGCTGCAAAGCTCCACAAAGTTTTTTTCATATCATAAAACATAGATTGTCCCCTCATATTCCCAAGTTTTCTGGTCGATTCTGTATATTATACTTTTAATCTCAAGTCCTGAAAATTTTGTTAACAAATTGCTCCAAGTTATCGGATTCTGCTGCGAAATAAACTTAAATCCAATCATTCTATACACCGTTCCGTTTGGGGATGTATAGGTTGTGTTTGTCAAAGTTATCGGCTGCCCGATAGACTGGAAAAGGTCATTAATGGCATATTTCAAATCACCGGCATTTTGGGTCGGTGGGGAGGGCATCTTTTGCAAGCGCCCGAGCGGAATGGTTGCCGCCACACTTTCACCGTTATCTGAAACGGCGCGCCGCGCAAAAGCCACGCCGGACTTGTCCAATGCATGGTTAATCACCGATACCCGACCGATTTGTCTGGTCCAAGTTGTTACAATTCCGCCCTGAGTGCACGTTAAGTCGCCGAGTTTCCAGCCCGGAGGCAAAATCCCCTGGACTGCGGCAATCCCGTTTGCGCACTTATGCATAATTGCCTGCGGAGTAACCAAACTCTCCCAAGGTCTGACTTCAGGTTTGGTTTCAACTTTACGCACGATTTTCGGCTTAACCGGAACCACAACCGGCATCTTCTTCGGTGTAAAGAAAATCCCTGAAATAATGTTTGAAATCAGCCAAAATCCGACAATCGCCGAAACCCCGATAAGCAGCATCAATTTTGTGCCGCGCAGAGCCTTAATTTTTTGTAGTTTTGATTTGGCGCCTTTGGATAAAAGTCTTCCCAAATCAGGATATTCTGTATCTTCAATCTCCCATTCCGGCGGGGCAATTTTGCGTCCCCAATCCGGCACGGCAAGCATGGACATAAACTGCTCTTTAGCTTCTTCCTCGTTTAAGAAGAGCATATCACCGTCTGAAAGGATAATATCGTTACGAACGCAGGTATACCACCAACCGTTTCCAACCTTAAAGACGGCAATAAAAGACGACCTGTCTGAAAGTGCAGTCGCCAAAGCCACGGCACCGGCCTGATTTCCGGTTTTAAACCCTTCTTCGGAAACGCAAATACCAAACTGCGGTGCCTTACCGGGCTTAATACAAAATAGGTCGGCTCCCTCCAACACGCCTTCAGAAGCTTCTCCGACCTCCGTATAAGGGTCTTCTTGATTTTGCAGAGGCTGCCAGAAAAGACTGGTCGCATACCAAGTGCCGTCTAAATCAAAGCCGACACCCCAAGTGCGATTGTTTTTCTTTTCATATTCCTCATCAATAAGTTTTGCTTCTTCCAGCACGTTCTTATTCCTTTAAGAGCTAAATATTTCTCATTCTTGATTCCGGTGTTAAAGGCGATTCCAAAACCACAGGCGTTAAGATAATAACCAAGACACTGCGATTTTTTGTAGCCGTAGCCGAGCCACCGAGCAAAGAATTTTCT
>CALXWF010000129.1 GCA_944392285.1 uncultured Alphaproteobacteria bacterium
GCTGACTTTAGGATCGGCGCCTAAGTTGCCGACCAAAATTACTTTGTTGATGCTTCCAGCCATAGTTATTTACACCTTATGTTTATTTGTTAAAATCTGCCTTGAAATATAGCTTAAATAAAAATTATTGAAAACAAAAATCAATAGACCTGTGTATATTCTCCGCCCTCAAAACGATAGATGCCGTAGGGTAATGATTCTTGCGGATTACCTTCAGCATAAGTCACCTCGCCCCAAGCCGCGCTTAATGTGTCTTCTTCCAGGGCTTGCGCCAATTTGGCATAGTCAAAGGAATTTGCCTTGTCTACCAGCTCTTTCCATAATTGTACCGCCGCATAACCATAAACGTTTAAGCCTCGGGGTTCAAACCCAAGCAAACGCAGTTTGACTAACGTTTCGGTAAATGCCGGATTGTCTTTTAAGCTCGGAAGTGCCAAAAAATAGGAGCCGTCTGCCAAATTTCCCAAAGTTTGCGTATATATTTCGCCGGCTTGGTATAAATTGCTGAAAACGGCAAAATATTTATGCTCTTTTTTCAAATCTTTGGCAAGGTCGGCCACCTGTTGCGGCTCACCCAAAATATAGGCAATTTTTATGCCTGATTGCAAAATTTCATCTGCAAGGCGGTCAATATCCGCATAATTGGCAAAGTTAAAACTCTTCAGATTATAGGCACGGTCATGTGCCAAAAACTCTTGCTGCAGCGCGGCCGCGACATCTACAACATTGCGCATGTCGCCGTTATAGACCAAGGCCACGTTCTGATTGGGGAAAGTCTTTTGCCAGTAATTAAAAAAATCTTGCGCCTGACGCTCTTTGTCACCAACCATTTTAACCAAACCTTTGTGCTTATACTCGATTTGACGGCGGCTTACGGTTGTGGGAATGATTTGAAAAATTTGGGCTTTGGCATAAATATCGGCTACCTCGTCAAAGGCTGCGGTGCAATAAGGCCCGATAACCAAAGATATTTTGTCGCGCCTTGAGGAACTTACCGCCATCATTTGAGCGGTGGATACCGCCAAGCGCGCGTCACACTGGTCATCAACCGTTATCACGTTTATTTTCTCACCTTTTAAGCCGCCTTGCTTGTTGATTTCGGCGGCGGCAATTTCAACCCCTTTAATCAGCTCTTCTCCGAAGTTTTTATATTCTCCGGCTTTGGGGGCCACCACCGCAATATTGACATCTGCCAGAGATATCTGCGGTACAAGGCTGGCCATGATGACCATTATATATCTTAAAATCTTTGGCATTCTTTGCCTTTTTATTGTTTATGCGGGGTCGAAATATAGCAAAATTATACAAAAAAAGCAAGTATTTTGTAAAAAACGACGCTTTTGTCACAAAAGCTTCACATAAAAGGTGATTGCCTTGTGCTCAGATTTGTGTTATTTTGTTTATATGTTAACTTACAGACATAGGAGAACCGAAATGTCCAGAGGAATTGATAGAACAGAACTTGTCAGAGAACAGCTTGCCAAAGGTGGGGTTCCCTCGGCTTCCAGAGAAGAAGGGAAAAGAGAAGAACTTGTCAAAGGTTCTCCCAAATGGTTAAAAGCGCGTGATGAAGCGCGTAAGGCAATGAAAGAAAAAGCCGAAAAATTGCGTGCGAAGACAGAAGCTCTGAATAAAGATACACAAGAAAAATTCGGCAATAACGGTGATGACGCCTCTTCCGGAGAGAGATTTAACTTTCCTGATGAATAAAGACAATTATTCCAGCTTCCCGCCGAAAGGCGGGATTTTTTTTGCCCTGAATGTTGTTTTATATTTGCCATTTGTGTGAAATTGTGTATATTTTGAAAGGTTGTAAAAGGACAAAGGAAATGGCTGAAAATACGTTTATTGAAATTAAGGGTGCTCGCGAACATAACCTTAAAAATATTGACATTAATATTCCTAAAAACAAGCTTACGGTTATTACCGGCCTTTCGGGCTCGGGAAAGTCATCTTTGGCTTTTGATACGATTTATGCCGAAGGACAGCGTCCTTATGTGGAGAGTTTGTCTTCTTATGCCCGCCAATTTTTGGACTTGATGAAAAAACCCGATGTTGATTCCATTGAAGGATTGTCCCCGGCTATTTCCATTGAACAAAAAACAACCTCACATAACCCGCGGTCTACCGTCGGCACGGTGACAGAAATTTATGATTATATGCGCTTGCTCTGGGCCAGAGCCGGAACCCCCTATTCTCCTGTTACCGGGCTGCCCATCGAATCGCAGACCGTGTCGCAAATGGTTGATAAAATTTTAGAAAAACCAGTCGGAACCAAGCTGCTCTTATTGGCGCCGATTGCCCGCGGTAAAAAAGGCGAATTTAAAAAAGAACTCGAATCTTTGCAAAAGCAAGGATACCAACGTGTTAAAATCGACGGCGAAGTTTATGATATTGAAGACTTGCCAAGCCTTAATAAAAACCAAAAACATGATATTGAGGTGGTGGTCGACCGCTTGGTTATTAAAGAGGGTATCAGCGAACGTCTGGCTCAATCTTTGGAAACGACCCTTAAACTCGGCGAAGGTTTGGTTTATACCGAAGATGCGCAAAGCAAAGAAAGAAACGTTTTTTCTTCAAAATTTGCTTGTCCGGTTTCGGGTTTTACGATTGAAGAAATTGAACCCAGATTGTTTTCTTTCAACAACCCGTTCGGGGCTTGTCCGCATTGTGACGGTATCGGTGCCAAACTTTATATGGACCCGGATTTGATTGTGCCTAATCATCACTTATCCCTCAATCAGGGAGCTATTGCACCATGGAATACGACTCATTCGTCTTTTTATCATCAGACTTTGGCATCTTTGGCGGAATTTTTGAATATTTCGCTTGATACGCCTTGGGGAGAGCTGCCCGAAAAAGCGCGCAACATTATTCTTTACGGCTCCGGTAATGTTTGTGTGCCGATGGTCTATTCTCGTTTTATGACGGACAAACCCTTTGAGGGCGTGATTCCCAACATGGAAAGACGCTTCTTGGAAACAGATTCCGCTTGGGTCAGAGAAGAATTTTCACGTTATCAATCTGCTGCTGCTTGCGAATTTTGTAAAGGCAAGCGCCTAAAACCCGAGGCCTTGGCCGTTAAAGTCAACGGCTTGGACATTATGGAAGCCTCGGAAATGTCTATTAAAAAAGCGCGTGATTGGTTTGCCGGCGTGGAAGAAACGCTTTCGCCCAAAAAACGTGAAATTGCCCGCAAAATCAATAAAGAAATCGTGGAACGCTTGACCTTTTTGAATAATGTCGGCCTTGATTATCTTTCCTTAAACAGACAATCCGGCACTTTGTCGGGCGGTGAAGCGCAACGCATTCGTCTGGCCTCACAAATCGGCTCGGGATTGACCGGGGTGCTCTATGTTTTGGACGAACCTTCCATCGGCTTACATCAACGCGATAATGACAAACTTTTGGAAACGCTGACCCGGCTCAGAGATATCGGCAATACGGTGATTGTGGTCGAGCATGATGAAGATGCCATTCGCTCAGCCGATTATTTGGTAGATATGGGTCCCGGCGCCGGACAAAACGGCGGACATGTCATTGCCGCCGGCAGTGTGGCCGAAGTGTTGCAAAATCCGCAAAGTATTACGGCACAATATTTGAACGGTGCCAAAGAAATTTCCGTCCCGAAAACACGCCGCAAAGGCAACGGCAAATTTATCGGCTTAAAAGGCGCCAGAACCAATAAC
>CALXWF010000130.1 GCA_944392285.1 uncultured Alphaproteobacteria bacterium
ATATATGCTTTGAGCTATATCTCTTTTTTTATGCTGCTAATCTTTTAATAAAGCGGAGTTGGTCTTTGATAGAAATTACTTCCGCACGATGAGCTTGTAAAAGTTCGAAAACTGCAAGTCGTTTCCATTTGTTCCGGGGAACCCGAAAAACCTATTACCATTAAGGTCAATAAGTCCAAAATTTTATGCTAACCCTTTGATTTTGGCTCGGATTCCGCACGTCGTCTCCATTTGTTCCGGGAACCCGAAAAAAAGTCTGCATTTTTTCCATAACTTATTGTTTACGTTAATTTTTATTATCAATCACCTTTTCAAAAATATTATATCTATCATTTTAAGGATTGTAAAACAGAAAAACATTAAAAGTTGTTGATATATTTTATTTATATCCTGAAAATTGCATATATATTTGTTATAGACTAATTATCACTTAGGTTAAGTGTGTCCAAAATCCGAAGATTTAGTTCTTCGGATTTTTTTATAAAAAAAGGAACCCAAATATTTGGATTCCTTTCATTTTCTACAAAGCCGAAGTAAAAACCTCCACTTTAGTCCTTGTCAATACGGTCACCGCCCCAAATGTATCGGGTTTTATAATCCTCAACAGAAAGTCCGTGTTCACGTTCCTCTTTCTGCCAAGAATACTCTTTACCATCACTATGATCTGATGGCTCCGGATAATTCGGGTTAGGAGTGTAACCAAGGTCTGAGCTACTACTTGAGCTCTGATAATCTTTTCCCATAATTTTTAGTTTTTAGGGTTAATAAATAAAGTAAAAATTTAGCGGTTAAAGAAACTTACGTCCGGCGTGTTCTGCAAGTGGGCTAAGAAATCACCACCTTCATAGACACCGGCAAATGCCTGATATGCAGCTACATCTTGACGAATTTCTTCATCATAGCTGTCTTCTGTGAAGGAAGCTCGAGCGTATAAGTCCGCAACCAAAACATTTGTGACAGCATCTTCATGGTTAGAGCCAAACAGAATTTCTTCATAGTTCGGCCAGCCCATGTTGGCATAGTTTTTGATGAGTTCTTTCAACTGTGTCCAATCGAATTCCTTCACCCCAGGCATCAAGAAACGTTCTGGATTTGCTGAAGTCGTCGTGCCGTCAAAGCCGATTGTGTCTTTGCAAAGAGGACCAACAGAAGCTTGAGCATATCCCAGAGACAACTCGGAAGGACGACCGTCAATTACATGGAAGTTCAAATACAACGGACAATGAATCAGAACGAAGTTCATCTTCACATCCTTATATTTTTCTTCTCTTGCATGCCAAGCAAACTCGGCAACCACACGTTTGTCATACCATGGCTGTCCGGTACAAAGAATAAATGTTACTTCTTTTCCTTGTGCTCTCGTAAAAGCTGCCAACTCATCCAAGTTTCCGGCAGTGTCTGTGTCTTGACAAACACGTTCATTCTCACGAACCCAAGCAGAAGGTGCCATGAGCTCCAAAATGTTCATGTAAGTCTTGTTTTCTGCCTCAATCATCAAGCCTTCGGTACGGTCAAAGACCTTGCCAAACAAGCCTTTATTGCCTTCTTTTCCGACAAGCAATAGAGGTAAAACTTTACCGGTCTGTTTTGCATAGATACGTACGGCTTCCATCAAGTATGTTGGCAAAGCCATCGTTCCAGAAAAACCAGCCAGCACAGGGTTAGTCAAATCCTTTGGAATATTTGTTAATTCACAAACACGAAAAACGGATTTTCTGCCTTGTGCATTGACATATTCAAATTCTTCACCGGGCTTGCATCCACCGACTTCTTCAGCCAGCTTCAAGGTTTTAATGATATCGCCGTTAAACAAGCGTGGTTCTGTTACCTGAATTTTATCAGCCACAAACCGACGACCGGCGGCATTACATTTGAAACTATTTTCTCTAGCTAATTCTTTTACTTTTTCAAAAAATGTTTTTGTTTCCATAATGATAAAATTTTTTTATTTAACATAAAAATATTTTTTTCTGAAATAGTATATACCACATTTTGACATGCTATGCAAGCATTATTTTGTCTATTTTTCAAAAAATATATTTTTTTAATTATCCTATCCAAAAACAATCTCAAGAAGACAAATACAAAGGCTATAAATTTAGCTCTAAAAACTTGTTGGAAAATAGCTTTAATTCTCTAACAGCAAACAAATCTTCACAAAGTAAAGATGATGGTTCTTTTATGGGCGGAATTTCTAACATCTTTGATAATATTAAATCTGATACAAAATCTTCTTCAAATGCATCTTTACCGCAATCCATTGCTAAAACTACGGCTGAAGAAAGCTCCAAAATCGGCACAGTCCTATCTCCGAAACCTATCGGAAATGACAACGCTTCCTACAAAATTACTCAAAATAACAAAGAGAATATGGTAAATGATGCAAGTTCTTATAGACTTGGAACTTTAAGCGGAGAAGCTGAATCTAATAATGGGAAAAACATATTTAATAATTGTAATGCCGATAAAACTGGAGGATGTAGCAAAACTTTGTTGAGATAAGGAGATTAAGGCAACAGAACATAATAAAGATAAACGCAGTTTCATTTTTCTACTTTCAAAATTAAGACCTGCCATGGAACTATATTCTTTTTCTTATTTTTCAATATATCATATTAAAATTTACTGTTTATATTTACAAATTAACTTCATGTGCTTAGAATAAGGGCAAAAGAGAGGTGTTATTATGGCAAATATCGGTATTATCGGCACTGGCATTTTCGGTACGGCTCTTGCCTTGACCGCCGCCAGAGCCGGAAACAAAATTTTGTGTTGGGACAGAACCGACGACGTGGTTAAAGATATTAACCAGAAACACGTCAACAGCAAGCACTTGCCCGATGTACCCCTGCCGGAAGCTATTGCCGCGACCTTTGACATTGCCGAAATTTTTGCTTTTGCCGACACGGTTTTGCTGGCAACCTCTGCTCAGGCTACCCGCAGCGTTTTGCAAAAAATTAAACTTTATATAAGGCCTGAAACCATTATCGTCTTTTGTGCCAAAGGTTTGGAAGCCGGCAGCGGCAAAATGCTTTCCGAAATTGCCGCAGAAGAAATTCCCGCGACAACCATTGCCGTCCTTTCCGGCCCGGGATTTGCCGTTGACATTGCTCAAAGCAGGCTTACCTCCGTTACTATTGCCTGTGCCAAAGGCGGTGTGGCGCAAAGGCTTAGCCAAATGCTCGGAACACACTATTTTCGCCCTTATTCTTCTCAGGATATTATTTCGGTACAAATCGGCGGCAGTATTAAAAATGTTATTGCCATTGCCTCGGGAATTATTGAAGGCGCACAACTCGGCGTGGGCGCCAGAGCCGCTTTAATCACCCGCGGTTTGGCCGAGATGACCCGCTTGTCTTTGGCCATGGGCGGAAATTTAACAAGTTTGATGGGTATGTGCGGTTTGGGTGATTTGGTTCTGACTGCCGGCAGCGCGCAATCTCGCAATTTTAGCTTTGGATATGAAATCGGCGTCTGCGGAAAAGCCGAAAAAGTCTTAAATGAAAATACCCGCACCGTCGAGGGTATCCACACGACACAAGCCGTCATTAAATTAGCGCAAAAACTAAAAGTCGAGATGCCGATTTGTGAGGTTGTCCATCGGATTTTGTTTGAAAATATGTCTTTGCCGGAAGCCGTCGAGGCTTTGATGTCTCGTCCTTATAAAGAAGAAGGATGTCAGTAGCCGACTAGTTCCAAGAATATATAGTCATTTATTTTCTGTCTTTTTTAGGAGATGCGGTGTGAAATTTGGTCTTAGAAAACCTTCGTTAAACAAAATGATTGGTGCCAGAACATCTGTTAAAAGATTTGTGCGGCATAATTTGGGCCTTAAGGCTCCCAGAGGTTGGGGCTGGTTAACCAACCCCAAAAAAGCTCTGTATAACAGAATTTATAATCGAACGTCTTTCAGCCTGATTACACTGCTTAAAAAATTGTTTAAGCTCTGATAAGTCAGCTTGCTCTTATTCATATATCGGCTGATAGGTCGCTGGGTCTGTCTCTTTTATCAGATTGATGGTTGTCAGCGCATTAGGCAAGCCGATATAGGGAATAAGCTGTACCATGGCGGCAAGCAGGGTTTCTTTATCATTACCGGCCTTTAGCGCTCCGATGGCATGAGCCTTTAGTTGTTTTTCTGCCCCAAGAGTGGTTAAAACAACCAAAGAAAACAGTTCTCTTTGTTTAATATCCAAGCCGCGACGGGTGTAAAAATCTCCAAAACAAAAATCCGTTAACATATCAGGGACAATATCTTGATACAGTGACGGTAGAGCAGACATGGCTTGTTTTACCTCATCTCCGTAAAGCGAGGTTTGAATATTTAGGCCTTGCGCATGGCGGGTTTCATCATTTGTTGTGCCGGTTGTTTCCAAGGGCAAGGAGATTTTACGTTCTTGCGCTACTTCGTTAAAAACCCCAATTGCATTTAAGCTACGCGGAAAACCGATGTACGGGGCACAGCCGTATATTGCCTCTCTGATTGCGAGCGGGGTGTTACCGACGTTTAAGGCGGCATGAATATGCGCTTTTAACTGCGGCAGAGTTTGCATTGTTGTCAGGGCAACAACGGTTATCATTTCTCGGTCTTTGTGGCTCAGATTGCCGACAAAAAATACCTCTCCGAAAATGTTTCTTTGCAATATTTCCATAAGCTCAGGGTCTGTGGGGCTCGGCGTGCGCTCGGCGGCAAATAATTCGGCAAAAACTTTATCAGCTTTTTGGGCTCTGCTCATTTCTTTCTCCTCTGCTTGGGCCGAAACGGCAAAAAAGCACATTGCGACCCCAAATATATATTTCAGACAAAATTTCATGTTATTTCTTACTGCAAATTATCGTTAAAAAACTTTACAATCTCCGTAAATGGAATTTTGGAGAGATTGTCATATAAATCTACATGGTTTGCATCCGGAACTATTAATAATCTTTTATTCTTTCCGCTTAAGTGCTTATACGCATCTTCGCTAAAATAGCGACTATGGGCTTTTTCACCATGTATGATTAATACGGGGGCTTTGATTTCATCTATATAAGTCAATATCGGCATATTCATAAAAGATAAGGATGATGTCATATTCCAGCCTCCGGTGGAGTTAATGGAACGTTTGTGATAACCGCGTTTGGTTTTGTAATAACCAAAATAATCTTTAACAAACTGCGGCTCATCACCTTTAAGGCTGTCCGGCAGGCCTTGAGCTATTTTGTAACTGCCGTTTTTATAATCTTCGCTGCGCTGAGCATTTAGCTGTTGGCGCAACTGATATCTTTGTTCTTGGTCCATGGCATCAAAATAGCCTTGGGCATTGACGCGGCTCATATCATACATGGTCGAAGTTACGGTTGCCTTAATGCGCGGGTCATTCGCGGCCGCATTGAGTGCAAAACCGCCAAAACCGCATATTCCAAGAATACCTATTTTATCTTTATCTACATTTGGGAGATTGCTCAGATAATCTACCGCGGCGCTGAAATCTTCCGTATTAATGTCGGGAGAAGCAACATTACGCGGGTGACCGCCACTTTCTCCGGTATAGGAGGCATCAAAGGCTAAGGAAATGAACCCATTTTCGGCTAAAGTTTGGGCATAGAGGCCGGAAGATTGTTCTTTAACCGCACCAAACGGACCACTGATGGCAATTGCCGGAAGTTTTTCAGATTTTGCGGCTTTGGGAGTATATAAATCTCCAACCAGAGTTATGCCATAACGATTGCTAAAAGAAACTTTTTTTATATTTACTTTTTGGCTCTTGGCAAAAGTTTTATCCCAGGTATTTGCATAAAACTTCCACCCTAAAAATCCTAAGCAGCCTAAGATGACAAGAACAATTAAACCCATTTTCATAAATTTTCTCCATCAAAACTGATTATGCGCAAATTTATTATTATGGTTTTGAGTGTAATTGTTAGAGTATGCTCTAAGTCAAGTGTTTTTTATTGTTCTTGTTAAAATAGTTTTATTACATCGGTATAAGCGACGGCAACACCAAACATCAAATTTGAGCCGGCTTTATTATGCTCGCGGTCTTCTGCCCTGAAATAAGAAAGATAAGGCTCGGCAAAAAAGCGTTTTGAAAACATGATATTGAGCTTGGCTATGGCAAAAAATTCATAGCGGAAATCCGTGCCTTCATAATGGGAATAGCCAAGATAATCACGATAATAACTTTCAAGTTCAAAGCGATATTTTTCACTTAACTGATTTTTATATGTAAAGCCTATCTGCCAAGCGGTTTTGGTGTTGGTATCCGCATAAGTAAAGTCCAATTCTTCAACCATGGCCAAATGGAAATCCGTAATGCCGTAAGCCCCGTTTATCAGCTTGATGCCTTGCATGGAACTGCCAAGCTTTAAGCGCGGCGTGCCGGTATCTGACGTAAACTCGGTATTATAGGCAATATTGGCAAAAGGCCCGAGTTCTGACTTGTTGGTAAAATCCCAAATTTTATAAACATATTCGCTGCTCAGCTTTAGGGTATCGGCATTTTCAACATATTTTTTGCGGCCGCGGTTGCCGTAAATGCGGCTTTTGCCATATTCGGCATAAATGGCGTTATCCCATCGATAGGCGGGTTGCTCATATTCAAAGGCAAAGTCAAAAACCCCTTTTAAAACCCCTTGGGTGTTTTGGTTGATGGCGATATTCGGTGACTTGGCATATTCTTGATAATTTTCTACTTTGCTGGTTCCAAGGTCAAACCCCACGCGTTTAAAATTGGCATACATTCCATATTCCTCATAAGCAAAAGCTTGAGGCTGAAATAAAAGTAAAGCACCCAAAAACAAACAAAGTTTTTTCATCTTTTTCCTTTATTATTTCCAAACAGCTTTTATATAATATTTTTCTGATATGCTTCAAGAAGCCTCTTTAGAGAAGTCTTCATATATCATAATAATCTTAAGAAAAGAGAAAAAACGATGCAAAAAATATTTGACATAATTTTATTGCTTTA
>CALXWF010000131.1 GCA_944392285.1 uncultured Alphaproteobacteria bacterium
CACATTTCAACATTACTGGCCGAAAGCGCGCGTGGTCTGGCGATGACCGGCGGGGTCGGCGCCGGCGGCAAGATTTTGAAAAACTGCTCGGGCGTATCAAAATGTTTGGCAATTTTTTTATAAGTTTCGGCACTAAATTGCTTAGCCTGCAAGTGAAGCGCCCGCAACAAAGTTTCAAGTCTGAGCCACCAACGAGATTTCACCATCGGCGTCCCCTGCACCCGTTCTGCACGGGTTAAATAGACATCTTTAGCCCCCATTTGTCCGGAAAAATCCAAAGCCGAAACCCCAATGGCTTTTTCCGGCAAAGGAAAACCGAAATCTTTTTTCATCGGCCGCGACATCCATGGGTCGGGAGTTGTCTGCAAAGGCCAAATTCCTTCATTAATTTCGCCGATAATCGTTACATCAAAATGATTCAGTCTGGCCTCTATCGGCCCCAAAATTTTTAACCGCGGGTGAGTTCCAAAACGCGGGCGCACCACTTGTTTGGCACACAAAGCCTCAAATAAGGCCAAATATTCAACCGTATCAATCTCGCCCAAAACCTCGGCTTGTTCAAATAAGTCAGCCACAAAGGCAGCGGCAGCTTCTCCGGCATCACCGCGCCACAAAAGCTGTTGACCGTTTTGTGAAGCCGTTGCGGCAAGAGCTTCGGCACAACGCATATGCGCCGTCAACATTTGTTTGAAAGAAGCCTTGGGTTGCGCTCTCAGTTCAAACAATTCACACAATTTTTCCATCAAATCATTAACAAATGCCTCAAGCTCGGCATCTGCTTCTTGGGCGCGCCACAGTTTTTTCTCAACTTGTCTGAGCTTTGCGCGCATGGTTGCATAATCATACCCACCGGCGCACAAGGGGTGTTTAAACAAAGCCAAAAGGGCTTTTTTGCTCAAATTTTCATCACAAGCGGCAGCCACCAAACGCAAATAGATTCCGATTGGGGTTAAAGACAAAGGCACACCGGCAGAATCATCAACCTTAATTTCCCAACGTTTGAGTTCACCGGCCACACGGCGCGCCAAATTACGGTCAGAAGTCACCAAAGCTGCGGTCTTTCCGGGTGTTTCAAGAGTTTGGCGCATCAGCAGAGCAATAGCCAAAGCCTCTTCGCGCAAATCGGCACAATCAAGTAAGTGCAAGCCGTCCAAAGCCGTGGGAGAAATTTTGCTTGCGGCCTCTCGCCACAAATCTGTTGTTGCGGCCGGACGCATCAGTTCGCTGATAAGCATTTCGCGCGGCAAATTTTGCGGCATCTCCACATCAGGAACATCATGACGATCTATCTGCAAAAAATCTAACAATTCTTTGAGTTCAAACTGGGGGTGGGTTTCATCAATTTTATTCCACGATTCGTCATCAATAAACTTGTCTACGCCCCACAAAAAGACCTCGCCGTTCGGTAAATCCAACACGGTTTTAACCAATTCTTTCATCAGCGGAAAAGTAGCGGTCGTTCCGGCGGCGACGATTCTTTTTTCCGTTTTTTGGTTTTGCCAAATTTTAATTCTGGCCTCAAGCAACAAACTGCGGCGGCGCGCCGGATTAAGCAACCCGCGCTCGGCCAAAATTTTCGGCCACCAATCAGTAATAATCGTCAAAAATTTAAGCGTTTCCTGCCAATGTTTGGCATATTCTTCCGGCACCAGATTTTGCAATAAGGAAAAATCGAGTTTTTCGTTTTCAACCATATCCAAGAGGTTGGACAATTCACAAGCCAAGCTCACGGCTTGTCCCAAGGGCATTTTTTCCAAACCGTAATCTTGCGGTTTTTGGGCAATCAGACGTGCCAAAAGCAAGGTTCTTTCCATGCTCCCGACTGCGGGCGGCAGGCGCATAAGTTCCTCACCGAGGGTACCGCCGGTTAAAAACAACTCATCTTCCTCAACATCGCCAATCGGCAACATTTGCGGTAACAAAGTCGGGGTCAGGCCTTTGTGGCGGACAAAAGCCTCACGCAAAGACTGAACGGCACGCCGATTCGGCAACAAAAACAACACATCTGTCAAAGCCAAAGGATTTTCGGCATATTCTTGCAAAAACTTTTGCGCCAGAATATCGGTAAAATTGCAGGTCAGAGGCAGATTATACAGATGTTTTTGCATTTAACTCTTTCTAAAAACAAAATTGCACAAATTTTCTGACGGCACGACCGCGATGAGAGATTGCTGCTTTTTCTTCGGCATTATACTCGGCAAAACTGCGGCTGTCACCTTCGGGCAGGAAAATCGGGTCAAAACCAAAGCCGTTGCTGCCGCTTTTGCTTTTGGCAATTTGGCCGCAAACCTTGCCGGAAAACAGCAAACAATTTTCCCCTTCGGGGGCAGCCAAAGCCAAAACACATTCAAAATGCGCTGTTCTGTCGGAGCTGTTTGTATTTTCAAGCTCACCCAAAAGTTTATCCATGGCTTTATCAAAATCTCGATTCGGCGCATAGCGAGCCGAATAAACCCCCGGGGCTCCGTTTAAGGCATCAACGCACAAACCGGAATCATCGGCCAAAGCATATTTTCCCGATTGTTTGGCGGCGGCCTTGGCTTTAAGTTCGGCGTTTTCGGCAAAGGTGGTTCCGGTTTCTTCAACATCATCAAGGTTTAGTTCATCTGCAGAATAAACCTTAACCCCAAAGGGCGCCAAAAGTTGTTTAAATTCGGCAACTTTACCGGCATTATGCGTGGCAATCACCAGTTCTTTAATTTCAGGCTTCGACAATAAACCGAGGGCTTGTTTTTGTTTGGCAATCAACTGAGCTATCCCCTCTTTGGCCAAAGCAAAAAGATGATTAAATTCTGTCTCGGAGAAAGGCGCGCCTTCGGCTGTTCCCTGAATTTCAATAATTTTACCGCTTTCACTTAATACAAAATTCATATCAGCCTGAGCGGTAGAATCTTCCTCATAATCAACATCAAGCACGGCCTGATTATTATGAATGGCGCAAGAAATAGCGGCCACGCCCTCACGAATGGGGTTAACCAAAAGTTTTTTCTCGGCCATTAACTTACGAATAGCCAAAACCAAAGCCACATAACCGCCGGTAATAGAGGCTGTACGCGTGCCGCCGTCAGCTTGGATTACGTCACAATCAATACAGATGGAAAGGTCTTTCATTTTTTCCAAATCAACCACCGCGCGCAGCGAGCGACCGATAAGACGTTGAATTTCTTGCGTCCGACCGCTCAAGCCCTTTTTAGATTCTCTGGCCATTCTGACCTGAGTAGAACGCGGCAACATACCATATTCAGCCGTAATCCACCCTTTATTTTGTCCTTTGAGCCAAGTGGGAAGTTTGTCTTCAACACTGGCGGTACAAACCACATGCGTATTGCCGCATTTTATCAAACAAGAACCCTCGGCATAAGGATTATAATTGGGAATAATCTCAACCTTGCGAATTTCATCATTTTGGCGTTTAGAATGTCTCATATCATATCTTCTCAAAATTAGCGAACAAAACTAAGCTGATTTTAGAGCAGATTATAAGGGGACTCAAGAGCTAAATAAAAAGAATAACATCTGAAATTTCTGTATTGGTTACAAGCCAGACAAACTTTCCCTAATGAGGTAAATAATAAGATTTAAGGGCAAAAGTACCGCAGCGTACAAACTAGTACGTGACCGGTCCGGTTTTCCTAAAGTTCGGAGAATGAGGTAAATAATAAGAAATAAAGGCGGAGAAAGCGCAGCGTACATAGAAGTACGTGAGCATTTCTCCGTCCTGCAATTTCTGTATTAGTTACCCATTATACGAACTTTAAATATGGCCGTGTTTAAGCAACGAATAATACCTAAACACCGAACCGCCTGAAACATCCCAACTAAAGTCTTTGAGCATGGCGGCGCGGGTCATGATGTGAAGTTTTTCGGGGTCAAAATAGAAAAGATTGAGAGCGCGCTCAAGAGTTTGGGTATAGGCAATTTCATTGTTTTTAAGACGTTTGGCCAAACTCATGGTGCCATAGACGGTTTGATTACCGGCAAAGAAAGCTGCCGTACGAAAACCGTCAACACCGTCTTCAATCGTGTCGACCAAACCGCCGGTAGAAGTTGCTATCGGCAATGCGCCTTTAGCCATTGCCTCCATCTGGGTCAAACCGCAGGGTTCAAAATGGCTCGGCATTAAATAAAAATCTGACGCCAACTGAATGGCATAGGCAAATTCATCACGATAACCGCGAAAGACAAAAATCCGCTCGCCGATTTTGGGATCACTGGCACTGACGCGGTCTTTAAGATTGGTCAAAATCTCAAAACATTCGGGATTCCCGGCACCGCCGAGAATAAAAATCGGATATTCCAAACTGCTGTCTTGTTCACGAATTTTTTTAACCAGATTCTCAATCGCCAAAGCGGCAATATCATAGCCTTTCTGTTCAACCAAACGACTGGTCATGCAGAGGACGGGCGTTTTTTCGGGGTTTTTAATATCATCAACAATAGAGCTGAACTTATAAGTGTCGATTAGAGGAATGGTCTTTTGCTTATAGTCTTTATCCGAGGCGATTTTTGAAATCAGCCGAATAAATTCTTCTTTGTTGTGCAGTTTTGCATCCAGATGATTTTCATCATAAAAACGGAAGTTAAAGCCCGAAAAATATTGATTGATGGCGGCAATTTTTTCTTTATTAGGCGAGATGAGTTTTTTATCATAACCGTTAATAATGCCGACAAAATTGCGATGATCTTTGCGGATTTTCAAGATATCACGAAAATCATAACCGAAATCTGTTTCTTTAGAAACTTCTTCCAAATAATTGCGTGACACGGTTACCACGCGGTCAGCCAAATGAAAATTGCATGAGGCCTGATTGTAGCAGTCATGGACGATAAGCGTATTTTTGGCGCGCTGATTATTATTTTTAATAGACTTTGCGTTTTTAAACACCATCAAAGCCGTATATTCATAGAGCGAGTTCAAAATTCTGGTGGTATTTTCATAATCCCAGCCTTGATACCCCATATGGTGAGCAATATGAATAATCGGCAGAGAATAAAGCTCTTCGGCCAAATCTTCATCCATAAGGCCGACCTCTGCCTGCGCACGCGTAAAATATTTGGTCAATCCCGACAAAGCACCGCTGTGCCAATCATTGGCAATCAGGGCGTTTGGCAAGTCGATTCCCTTAACTTTCCCCTCATAAAGATTTTTAATCAAAACATAAACGGCTTTGGAGAAGAAGGCAAAACGCTCCACCTCATTAACGCCAAACTCATTATAGACATAACAGCCGTCTTGTGCCGAAGGATTATCTTTGTGCGGATTAATGGAGAAGAAGTGGTTATTTGCCAAAAAAATATAATTCGTATTGGCAAATTTGCCAAGATAAACTTCCACCGTAATATCTTCAAGTTTTTCGCTGCCTTGTTTAATGAACGGCACCTTAATAACGGCAGCTTTGCTGATTTCAATACTATTGCGCTCAGAACCGGTATAAACATTTTTAACCAAGACAGCCTTTTTCTTTTTGGTATCACCCAAATACAGCGGGGTTACCACGCTGATTTTTTCCCCTTTTTGGGCAAAGGTATTATTAAATGCCTCCGGCAATTCAGAAGCAATCATGCCAAGGCCGCCGGCTTTCATAAAAGTAGCGGTTTCCGAAGAAATCATCCAAGCATTAACTTTATCAATCTCGGGCCAAGAAAAATTTCCCAAGCATTGTTTTTTAGCCAAAGTCTGAATTTCATTAAGATAATTGTTTACGGTAAAATAAGAGAGTTTCAAGCGCCGTTTGTTAAAGCTGTCAGGTAACAGTTTCAAACAATTTTGACTATCCATAACCAGGGATTCGGCTTTCATAACATCTCTCACCAGCAAAAACTAACGCAACGGTATATTTTTAATATTTTATAGTAAAAAAATAGTAAAAAAAACTTCGACTCTTGACTTGTCTGAGTTTAATCACTAAGTTTCATATATAAGAATATACACGTCTTATTTTAATTTTTAAAGAGGAAAAAGATGAACAAAAACAAAAAAAACACCCCTGAAAATGAAGAAGAGCAAGAGCTTGACGAAATTGTCGAAAATGAGGCTGCCTCCGATTCCGACAAAGAGACTGAATCTAACATTCCGGCTGAAGATGATTTTATTGAAAGCCTGAAGCAAGAAAACCAAAAATTAAAAGATGACTACCTGCGCGCCTATGCCGAGCTTGAAAACACCAAAAAGCGCTGCGCTCAAGAGCTTGAAAAAAATTCAAAATATGCGGTTTCTTCTTTTGCCAAAGAGTTGTTAAGCGTGGCAGATAACTTGCACCGCGCGCTTGATGCCGCCCAACAATCCAACACCGACTGTGACGGTCTGCGTAAAGGGGTAGAGTTAACCGAAGCCGAGCTTATGAAAGCCTTTGCCAAATACGGCATTAAAAAGATGGAAATTTTAGGTCAGGTTTTTGACCCTCATTTTCACCAAGTCATTCAAGAAATTGAAGACCCCGAGAAACCAGCCGGCACTATTATCAATGAGTTGCAAACCGGTTATATTATTAATGACCGTATCTTGCGTGAGGCCATGGTTGTGGTGACCAAAGGCGCCAAAAACTAAATTTGTTTTATCTTTTACTCAATAAAAAACCTCGGAAATTCCGAGGTTTTTTGTTGATGAGCACAAGCTCTAAATCATGGCCATACCGCCGTTGATGTTAATGGTTTGACCCGTAATATACTGAGCCTCGTCAGAAGCGAGGAAAGCAAC
>CALXWF010000132.1 GCA_944392285.1 uncultured Alphaproteobacteria bacterium
GAATGACTTGGTCCGCGGAACTTGCCGCTATGAAGCCGAAAACCTGAGCGACCCGGTCGTTATCCGTGAGGACGGTAGTTTCTTGTATCATTTGCCTTCCGTTATAGATGATGTTGACTTCGGCATCACCCATATCGTGCGCGGTGAAGATCATGTTACCAACACGGCGGCACAAATCCAAATGTTTGAGGCCATCGGTGGTAAGGTGCCGACTTTTGCACATTTACCCTTGCTGACCGGCAAAGAGGGCAAACTCTCCAAACGCTTGGGAAGTTTGGGCGTCAGAGAGCTGCGCGCTGAGGGAATCGAGGCCATGGCGATTTGCTCATATTTAGCCAAACTCGGCACATCTGAAGCCATAGAGCCTTATTTTGACTTAGAAACTTTGGCCGCCTCGTTAGACTTTGGCAAAATCGGCCGCGCCCAGCCCAAGTTTTCTGAAGAAGAGTTACAGCATTTTAATACTCACTACGTTCGTTCGCTGCCTTATGAGGCCGTAAAAGACCGTGTTGAAGTTGATAAAACCTTTTGGGAGGCCGTTAAAGGCAACCTTAATCGGGTAGATGATATTAATCTTTGGCACAATATTTGCGGTCAGGAGTTGACGCCGCAAATGGAAGATGCCGAGTTAACCTCTATGGCGGCAGATTTGCTGCCCCCGGAACCATGGAGTCTAGACACCTGGAAACAGTGGGTTGATTTGCTCAAAACCAAGACCGATAAAAAAGGCAAAGCCTTGTTCCACCCGATTCGTCTGGCCTTAACCGCCCAAGACAATGGTCCGGAGCTGCAACAGCTCTTACCGTTAATCGGTCGTGAAAAGGCATATAAACGCCTCAAAGGTCAAAGAAGCTAAAGCCAAAGCCTCTCTTGCGAGAGGCTTTTTTTTGCAAAATTATCTTGTATCTACCAAAAATCTGTGTTAGCTTTCCGACAAAATAAAATTATTTTGTCAAAAAATAGCTATGAAAAAAATTATTAAATCAAAAGAAATGGATGCCGCAGCAAGGCTGTGTAATTACCATTGTGCAAACAGCAATTTCAGAAGTCATGGACAGATTGTGCGCGCAAATTATCTGCTTGTGCTTGAAGATGACCCTGATTCTGTCTTTATGGCAGTTCGTCTTTATTTTCAGATTCGGGCAGCATATCTTTATTGCCCGCAAATTATCTGTGTAGATGTCAAAACCAATATCTCTGAATTTTGGTGCGATTCGGTCGGGCGTCGAAATACGCAACTTTGCCACAGTCTGGGAGTTGATTATGAAAACATTATCACCACTTGCCAAAGCAAAAATTTGCAAGAAAGCCTGGAGGCGGTTGAAAACATTGTCAAAACAGACAAGGTAATTGCTTGCCTTAGTCAGCGTTTTTCCGGCTTGTTTGCGGTCGCTCAGGAAAAATTTGCGCCAAACTTAAATTGTTATTATGCCGTTAAACAATCTTTTTACATTAGCGAAGAATGTCATTGGTATAATATTCGGGTTATTGGCCGCTGTGCGCTTATGTTGCAGGAAGTTTCCGCGCTCAGTCATAACATACGTCAAATTGCAGGACGTTCATATGCAGAGTGGAAGAGACAAACGCCGCAGCGCGTGCTTGATGCAGAAGCTTTTTTAAGAAAACGCTATCATCTCTTTTTGCCTAAAAATTATTGGCAAAGACTGACAGATTTTTTCCGCCGTCTGTATTATTATAACGAAGTAATGCGTAATCGAGAAAAAATCAGCGAAAGCTTAACAAAGGCAATTGTCAATCAGGCAAAATATTTGTGGCAAAACAAGTTGGTCGCTCCGGATGAAATTCCTGATTTTCATCCCAATAAACTGCTTGCCCCGGATAAAATTTCAAATTTTCACCCCAAAGAAAAGGGCGAAGGAAAAGTCTATTGGCACTATCATAAAAATGAGCCGATGCAATAAACAAAAAAGAGCCTGAATTTCAGGCTCTTTTTTTGGCTTTATTGATAAACCCGCCAGGTAGAGGCAATAATATTTTCAATGCTGCTGTGTTTGGGCTCCCAACCGAGCTTAGCTTTTGCCGCCTGTGCCGATGCCGTAAGTCTGGCCGGATCTCCGGGACGCCTTTCGGCAAAGAGATGCGGAATTTTTCTGCCGATAACTTTTTCGCAGGCTTCAAGCATTTGTAAAACACTGGTGCCGGCCTCTGTTCCCAGATTAAAAACAGCGCTTTCGTTCGTGCGTTGCAAATAGTCCAAAGCAGCGGTATGAGCTCCTGCAAGGTCGTTTACATGAATATAATCACGAATGCAAGTACCGTCGGGCGTGTCATAATCCTGACCGAAAATCTTTAAGCATTCCCGTTTACCGGTTGCCGCTTCCATAATAATCGGCAACAAGTTTTGCGGTGCGCTGTCCAAGCCACGAATATCGCCGTCTTCATCATAGCCGGCGGCATTAAAATAACGCAAAGCCACAAATTTAATGCCCTTAAGTTGGTCATACCAAGTCATGAGTTTTTCAATTTCAAGCTTGGTAAAACCATAAAAATTAATCGGTAGCGTCGGGTGTTTTTCATCAATCGGCAAATATTGCGGAATACCGTAAACCGCCGCGGAAGAAGAAAACACCATATATTTAACCCCATTATCAGCCATGGCATTAAGAATATTGATTGTGCCGCATAAATTATTTATGGCATATTTTTGCGGATTCTCCATAGATTCGCCGACCGCTTTTTTGGCAGCCAAATGCACCACTGCATCAAAGCCTTTTTGCATAACTTTTGCCAAGGCTTCACTATCTGTAATATCGCCGCGGACAAATTCTGCTTGTGAAAAAAGGTTGATTTCATGTCCTGAAGACAAATCATCAAAGACAGCGACCTCATGCCCGCAGGCAAGCAGATTCTTAACCACATGGCTGCCGATATAACCTGCGCCGCCGATAACCAAAACTTTCATATCTTCCTCCGTTATTTAATTCAAGCACAGTATATAACGTGAAAAAGATGAAGCCAAGTTTTTAGCGAGCATATGCAGAACAAAATTGCGGCAAAGAGATTCTTTTTTCCGTAACGGACTTTTGGGCCAATTTTTGCAAAGCGGCTTTGTCCCACAAACACATCAATCCCGGAATATTATAGATATCGCTGCTCTTGTCTTTCTTTTTATAAACGACCGGAATATCGCAGCGAATAAAAAAGTCACCGCCGACCGAACGTAAAAATTTTTGTGAGTCGTTATAGATATAACAACTACTCATCATACCTTCAAACCCGCGTTGCAAAACTTCTTTGGCATAGGCTTGAATGAGGCGGCGTCCGAGACCTTCACGCTTAAAGGCGGGGTCAATATACAAAGAGCTTGAGCCGGCAATTTTTTCTTTTGCGGGCAGGGGAATGGGGCGCAAATCATCATAAGGGTCGATTCCGTAATAATCATTGCGTTTATTCAAAAGCATGCGCTTTTTATTTTCTCTGACGTAGCGTTGATATTCCTCATCTTCCAAAGGTGTTGCATATCCTTTGCGAAAACCGACGATTCTGTTTCCTTTTGTAGATTTAAGTTCTGCAACATAACAAATAAAGCCGCCTTCTTTTTGGTCAAGCTTGGGCATGGCTTTGCGCCAATAATCACGAAAAGTGCTAAGACTCTGCCCGGTGTCTTGTTTTTCATCAGGAACAAGCTCAGGATAGATTCTTAAAGAGGCGCCGGCCTTATCGGTTACTTTTGGGTTGAAGAAACGGTCAAAATAGGCTCTGTAAGCCAGTTCAGCCAAAGCGGCTTCATCTTTTTTTTCGGCACGACGAATAACAATTTGATTCTCAAAATTTTGCATAAAAAATCTCCATCTAAAAAACAGATAAACTCAAAAAAACTGATAATTAAAAAAACAAAAAATCAGTGTCGATGGAGATGATGACAAACAGCAACGTCAAAAGAATAATGATTACGTTGCATAACCGTTCTGAAAAAAGCCAAGCGCATGATGTTATTTTGTTTGTTCATTGCGTTTTTTTCTTTTCATTCTTTTAAGCATTAACACATAACCTTCGTTATCCTCATCTTTTAAAAATCTGGCGACGCGGGTAACGGTGGTCAAACTGGCGCCGGTAGAGGCCGAAATTTCACGATAAGACATTTCGCCTTCATCAAGTAATTTGGCAATCTCCCAACGGTCATTAAAATCGCGGAGTTCTTTTGGGGTGCATAAGTCCTTAAGAAAACGCTGACATTCGTCCCGATTTTTCAAAGAAGCTACGGCATCAAAAATATCCATAATCCACTCCAACTGTTTTAATGTGGTGGAACATTAAAACAAAAGATATTCTCTGTCAAGTATAAATTTTTTTAATTGATTATCCCAAGATTATTATTATAATAACAGCGTGCGGGCTTTCCGCCGTTATAAAATTATTATTATGAAGCTATGAGGAATTCCATCCTTACCGAATAACATAGTCAAATAGTTAGGTAGCAAAAACATTGACACTTACTACGTAGCAATACGGAGGAGTGCAATGAATAAGCTATTTGAAGCAAATAAGTTGCTGCGCTTGGTACGTATGGAAAACTCCTCCACCTCATTTAAGGTGGAGTTTGTTTTTTAAATTGCGGAGTTTTAGTATGGATACACAAGTTAATACACGCGCCGAAGGCCAAATAAAAAAACACAAGCAACACATTTCAGCCCAATCTCAAGACAAAGAAGCAGAAACTTTGTTAAAAGCCTATTATGCCATTCCCGACCGCCTAGTTGCAAAACGCATTTTTGATCTGATTTGTTATCTTGCCAAGCCAAGAGCATAAAGAAAAAAGCCTTGCAATAAAATGCAAGGCTTTAATTGGTAGGGGTAGTCAGACTCGAACTGACACGGCCTGAGGCCACAAGATTTTGAGTCTAGCGCGTCTACCAGTTCCGCCATACCCCCTCAAAACAAAAAGATAAATATAATAATAATTTCCATACGTCAATAGTTTTTTTACTAAAAATGCGATAAAATAGCAAAAATTTAAGAATAGGACCAATATTTTGCATAATTTGAAGTACATAGCCGACAGTTATTATCAAATGGCCAATTACAAAAAAGCCTTGGCAATTTATCACCATATTCTAAAACAAACACCTCAAAATGATGAGGTTATAAGGCAAGCATTATTGGCAAATATGCAAATGCATGCATTTCAGGATGCAAAACTTTTGGCCACGAAGCTGCTTAAGCTAAATCCGACGGCAGATAATTTGGTTTTAACAAGCAAAATATTTTATCATGAGCAAGATTATCATGCCGCGCAAAAATATTTAAGCAAAGCCCTAAAAAAAGATTCGCAAAATTTAAGTGCATTGATTACCTGCGGCAATATTTTTTATATGCAAAAAAAATATGCAGAAGCGCTTGAACAATATCAAAAGGCGCTGACACTTGCCCCAAACTCTGAAACCGTATTATTAAACTTGGCCAAGACAAGTTTTGAGCTGCGCAAATTTAGCTTGGCAGAAAAATATGCCAAGAAGTTAGAAAAACAAAATCACCAAAGCGAAGCACTCGCAACTCTTCTCGGAAATATTTATCTTGAAAAACAAGACGGCAAAAAAGCGCTGAACTTTTTTAAACAAGCCCTGAAATTTAATCAGGAAGATGCGTGGACTTATGCTATGCTCTCGCGCGCACATCAATTGCTCGGCAATAATAAATCAGCCTTAAATGCAGCTTGGCAAGCCTTGGAAAAAAGCGGCGGCGACAACGCACAACAAATTAATTTTGCCTATCTAATTTATGAAATATTATCAGATATCTCGACAGATTCTTTGCAAAAATATCTGCATAAATGGCAAAAAAAATACCCTGAAAATTCCATCGTAAAATATACGATTCTTTCTGTGAATAACTCAACCCAAACCAACCGCGCCGACCCAGAATATGTCGAAAAAATTTTTGATAATTTTGCTGATGGTTTTGAAGAAGTTTTATCCGCACTGGATTATAAAGTTCCGACTTATATTAAAGATTTTATGGCTGAATTTTATCCCAAGATTCCGTTTCTCGGTCTGCGGATTCTAGACCTCGGATGCGGAACCGGACTCTGTGCCAAAACCCTAAAATCTTATGCCCGATTCCGCAGACTTGACGGCGTTGATATCTCGCCGAAAATGCTTAAAAAAGCTGCCGAGAAAAAACTCTACAGTCACTTATATTCTAAGGATTTGCAGCAATTTTTACCAAGCAAAATTTCCTGCTATGATTTAGCTGTTGCGGCAGATGTTTTTACCTATTTCGGCGCACTTGAAAATTTGTTTAAAAACATCTGTTCCACTCTGGTAAAACACGGAAGAATTATCTTTACGGTGAGCAAAAATACCCATAACAAACAAGATTTTTTTCTTCATGCGTCAGGGCGATTCCAACACAGCAAAAACTACATCAAAAAACTACTGAAAAATAATGGATTTATTCTTGAAAAAATATCTGAAAAAAGCCTAAGAAACGAAGGCGGAAAAAGAGTTTTGGGCTATATTGTTTCAGCCCGAAAACAATAAAAAAACCTTCTGAAATTCAGAAGGTTTTTTTATCAAAAAGACAATCTTTTTTTACCAAATTATTTGCTGCTTTTTTTAGCAGAAGATGTTTTGGATTTTGAGCTGGAAGCAGAAGCTTTTTTGCAGCTGCTAGAAGTCTTTTTAGTAGTTGATTTGCAGCAAGAATTTTTGTTGCTGTTAGACAACTGTTCAACCGCCATGGCCCAGATTTGCTCGTCTTGGCCGGAGGGGCAACCGGAATTCTGCCAGATGAAATAGGCAGCTTCACGGATAGCATTTTCATTACAACATTTAACCATAATTAACTCCAAATAAAAAATTTTGGTAAACATCAATTAATATACATGCAATTTTTAATACGTCAATAACTAATCATCAGATATTGTTGTTTTTGCGAATAAAAAATTTTGGATAACGCTAATTTGCTTGCATTTAAAATCAGAAGAATTATAGATTAGTTTTAGGAAGATAAATTGAGACAATTTTTTTATAAAAAAGCGAGGTAATTTTTATGGAAAATTTATTATCAAAAGAAGAAATGGAAGCCATCATAAACGGGGATCACAGCAATCCTTTTGCCGTGCTCGGAATACACAAAGATAAAGGCAGTAAAGAGGTCTTTATCAGAGCCTATCAACCCAATTCCCGCTCAATGGAACTTCTTGATTCCAACGGTGCATCACTTGGCCAAATGACCAAACTTGATAACCGTGGATTTTTCCAAATTAACCTCGGTCCGCGTGAAAATTTTGCTTATCGTTTTCGGATTGAAAATGATCGCGGAGACTTTTATGAAAAAGAAGATTCTTACAGATTCCCCTCCATCTTGGGAGATATAGATTTATATCTTTTGGCCGAGGGAAATCATCTTGAAATGTATAAAAAATTAGGTGCGCATGTGGTCGAGTTAAACGGTGTCCGCGGTGTCAGTTTTGCAGTATGGGCCCCCAATGCCAAACGTGTCAGTGTCGTCGGAAATTTCAATAACTGGGACGGTCGTACCACGGTGATGCGCAATCATCCCTCATGTGGTATTTGGGACATTTTTATCCCCGGTATCGGTCAGGGAGAAATTTACAAATATGAAATTAAAACCCGCGAAAATTATATCTTGGTAAAATCGGATCCGGTTGCTTTTTATTCGGAAAAAAGACCGCATACGGCCTCGATTGTTTATGATATTACCCATTATCAATGGAATGATGACGGCTGGATGAATTATCGTCAAGAGGCCAACAGCTTTGATAAGCCGATGTCAATTTATGAGGTTCATTTAGGCTCGTGGCGTCGCAAAGGAGAAAACGGCAGCGAATATTTAACCTATCGAGAATTTGCCGATTATCTGGTGCCTTATGTCAGCAATATGGGCTTCACGCATGTTGAATTTTTGCCCTTAAGTGAACACCCGTTAGACAGCTCTTGGGGCTATCAGGTAACGGGAATGTTTGCTCCGACTTCGCGTTTTGGCACGCCGGATGATTTTCGTTATATGATAGATAAGTTCCATCAGGCCGGCATTGGGGTTATTATGGACTGGGTTCCGGCACACTTCCCTAAAGATGGTCATGGCTTGGTTGAGTTTGACGGCACGCATTTATATGAGCATGCTGACCCGCGTAAAGGCGAACACACGGATTGGGGAACAAAAATTTATAACTATGGTCGTACTGAGGTTTGCAACTTCTTGTGTGCCAGTGCGCTTTATTGGTTGAAAGAATATCACATAGACGGCTTGCGCGTAGATGCGGTTGCTTCCATGTTATATCTTGACTATTCACGCAAGAGCGGGGAGTGGATTCCCAATATCTACGGCGGTAACGAAAACTTGGAAGCCATTGCATTTTTGCGCAAAATGAATGAGCTTGTTTACGGTCGAAATAAAGGCGTTATTACCTGTGCCGAAGAGTCGACGGCTTGGCCGATGGTTTCGCGTCCGACCTCAATGGGTGGTCTTGGTTTCGGCTATAAGTGGAACATGGGCTGGATGAATGATACGCTAAGATATATCAGCAAAAATCCCGTTCATCGCAAATATCATCATGGGCTTTTAACCTTTGGCTTGTTATATGCCTTTAATGAAAATTTCATTTTGCCGATATCTCATGATGAGGTCGTTCACGGCAAATGCTCCATGATATCTAAAATGCCCGGAGATGAATGGCAGCGCTTTGCCAATTTGCGTGCTTATTATGGCTTTATGTACACACATCCGGGTAAAAAACTTTTGTTTATGGGTAATGAGTTCGGGCAAGACTGGGAGTGGAATTCGGAAGAAAGTCTGCGTTGGCACTTGCTGAATTATCCCATGTATAAGGGCATGCAAAACTGCGTTCGTGATTTGAACCTGATGTATAAGGGCAACGCGCCGTTATACGAGGTTGATTTTGATTATCGCGGTTTTGAATGGGTGGAACACAGCAATGCCGATGACAGTGTCATTTCCTATATCAGAAAAGGGCATAATCCGGCAGACTATTTGCTCGTAATTTGTAACTTCACACCGGTTGTACGTAACAATTATCGTATAGGTGTAAATGAACTTTGCGGTTATCAAGAAATTTTTAACAGTGATGATGTAAATTACTGGGGAAGCGGTGTTAAAAACGAGGGGACCAAACAGGCAGAGGCTTATGCATGGAATGACAAACCTTTCTCTGTCCAAGTCACCTTGCCGCCGCTGTCAACCATAGTATTAAAACCGATAAGATAAAAAGGAAAACGGCATGCAAACAATACAAACATTACGCGGACAGGCCTCTCCGTTAGGGGCGCATTATGACGGTCACGGCGTAAATTTTGCGTTGTTTTCAATGCATGCCGAGAAGGTTGAGCTTTGCCTTTTTGATGCAGACGGCGTTACGGAGACGGCACGTTTTGCCATAGAAGAGAGTGACAACAACATCTGGCATATTTATCTTAAAGGACTAAAGCCGGGACAGTTGTATGGCTATCGGGTTTATGGTCCTTATGAACCCTTGAAAGGGCACAGGTTTAATCCCAATAAATTATTAATGGATCCCTATGCTCGCAAACTTTCTGGGCGTTTGATATGGAACAAGGCTTTGTTCGGATATGATATGGACAGTCCGGATAAAGATTTATCTTTTTCCAAAACAGATTCGGCCCCCTTTGTTCCCAAGAGCGTTGTCGTGGCCGATGCCTATGATTGGGAAGATGACAAAGCACCGCAAACCTCGTTTGAAAATACCGCGATTTACGAGACGCACCTTAAGGGCTATACAAAGTTGCACCCCTATATTCCCGATTCCGAGCGCGGCACTTTCAAAGGTTTTGCCAACAGGGGAAATACGGCTTATTTGCGCTGGCTCGGTATTAGTGCGGTAGAGCTCTTGCCGATACATTGTTTTTATGGAAACAGATACCGTAAAGGTCTGCGTAAAGATAATTATTGGGGGTATGAGAGTTTTAGCTTTTTTGCCCCTGAAAACACTTATCTTGCAACCGGTGAGTTACATGAAATTAAAGACATGGTCAAAGAGCTTCACGCGCATGGGCTAGAAGTATTTATGGATGTTGTCTATAACCACACCGGAGAGGGAAATGAGCTCGGACCGACTTTATCATATAAAGGCATAGACAATGTCAGCTATTATTGTTTGAATCCGGCCAATCGTCGATATTACTATGACAGTACGGGTTGTGGTTCTTCTTTTAATTTGGATAATCCTTATGCCTTAAACCTGGTTATGGATTCTTTAAGATACTGGGTTCAAGAATATCACATAGACGGTTTTCGTTTTGATTTAGCGACCACTCTATGTCGTCAGCGCGGAGTGGTCAGCCAGCGTTGCGGATTTTTATATACCGTAAACCAAGATCCCGTATTGAAAAATGTGAAGTTAATTGCCGAACCTTGGGATGTCGGCATGGGCGGTTATCAAGTAGGGGCTTTCCCTCCGGGCTGGGCAGAATGGAACGACAAATTTCGAGATGTCGTCCGTCGCTTTTGGAAAGGCGATAAATTTCAAGTCGGTGAGCTGGCCAGTCGCGTAAGCGGCTCGAGCGATGTTTTTAACTATAACAATCGCAATATCTGGACAAGCGTAAACTTTATAACGGCGCACGATGGTTTTACCCTGCAAGATTTAGTCAGTTATAATCGCAAGCACAACAGCAGTAACGGAGAAGAGAACCGCGACGGTACGGATAATAACTGGAGCTGGAACTCGGGCGCCGAAGGGGAGAGCTCTTCAAAAATCATCAATGAAAACCGCCGTAAAAGAGCCAAAGCCATGTTGACAACTTTGCTCTTATCATACGGTACGCCTTTATTGTTGGCCGGAGATGAGTTTGGCAACACGCAAATGGGCAACAACAACGCCTATTGCCAAGACAACATCATCAGTTGGATTAACTGGGAAGCCGTAAGCGAGCAAGACAAAAATCTGGCGCGCTATGTGCGTAAGTTATTGCGTTATCGTCGGCGTTCCGGCTTTTTTGAACGGAGCAAATTTTTTACCGGCAAGCTGGTTGCGGGGAGCAAAATAAAAGACCTGACATGGTATAATGAGCATGGCTATGAGTTTACCAAAGAAGACTGGCATGATGGCAGCCGCCAGTCAATTGCTTATTGTGTTTTTAATGGTGAAAAATATTTGTTGGTTATCTTTAATGCCCACCCGCACAGTTTGTTGTGGAACTTGCCGGATTTAGGACGTACGGCTGTCTGGCGGCTGATCGTCGATAGTTCGGAGCGCTTTAAGGGGTTGAGCTCTCCCCGAGTGCCTCTGGAAGTTCCGGCTTGGAGTGTTTTGGCTTTTGAAATTTCTAAATAGGAGAAATCTGATGCTAGAGAACTTACATAAACTTGCCAACGCCTTAGGAATCTCCACACAATTTTGTGATGCCGGATTAAACCGCCGTGAATATGACATAGGTGATGATACAATTCGTTTTTTTGCCGAAAAACTCGGTTTTAAAGCCGGCAGCGATGCCGAAATTGAAAAATCGCTTCAGGATATAGCAAAACGCCGATGGCAGCAGGCTCTGGAAAATATTTATGTCGTTGTGGAAAATGAAAAAAAGATTGATTTGGTCGTCCCTGAAAAAGAAGCCGGACAGGCTGTCAAAATAAGGTTAAAGAATTATGCCGGCGGAAAAGCGTTTGATGTAAATATAAAGGTGGCCGACAGCGGCGAAAGTTTCACGATCGGCAGAACTTTATATAAAAAAGTATTAATCGAAATAGTATCCGATGTCGCTATAGGTTATTATGAATTATCCCTGACGCAAGGGGCTAAAAGATATAAAACCACGCTGGCAGTCGCGCCGCAGCGTTGTTATGCCAACCGGGCGCTGGATACGGAACGCTTATGGGGGTTTATG
>CALXWF010000133.1 GCA_944392285.1 uncultured Alphaproteobacteria bacterium
TATGAAAACTCCCCTTCAACACGAAGGCCAAAATGCCACTCGTATCCGATACCTGCTCCAACACGATATCCTGTTCTTTCGCCGCATCTGTCCGCACCGCCACGAATGACAGCGTAGACGCCTTGGCATTTTCTCACCTTTTCCTTATACAGACAATATTTTTTGCCTGCTTCGGTTTGGGTTGCTATTTTCTCTCCATTCATCTTCGTGATGATGGTCTCACCGCGATAGATGAATTGTGCGGAGTCCCGAATGTAGGTCTCGCAATATTTTTGAGCGAGAACCTGGTTGGAACTTAATATAACAGCTGCCAAGGCAGCGACGATAATATATAAAAATTTTTTCATGGTTTTTAATTTTTGTGCTGCCACGAGCCGGTCAAAGGACCGTTTTTTCCCCGTGACAGCGTGTTAAACGTATTATTTATTTTATCCGCAAAACCTGACTTCCGTTGACAGAAACAATCCAGGAACCGTCAGCCTGCTTTGCAGCAGAATGAAGGATTTCCGGCGTTTTATCTCCAGTCATCATGTTGACTACCCGCTGGCCGATCAGCTGAGTATAGTTTGCATCGGTATAGGCTTTGTAAGTCCAGCCGTTGCGATAATCTACACCGTCATTGATCAGAATGTTGGCGGGCAACCAACCGCGGCTATCGTTTGTTTTTAAAGCAGCGGAAACGACACCGCTGGGTTTGTTGATATCTACACCGTACATATATGTCTTATTGGTCGGGAAAGAACCATTGCTGATTTCATCCGTCATGACCAACAGGACGCCATTTTCACACTCAACACCGATACAGGTCCGGAAATTCGGTACATTGTTTATAATGCTTGCAACTACCTTTGTTACGTCGATGCCGACAATTTCTCCCAGTTCTGCCGGGATGTTTTTCTCGAACGATTTCAGAACATCGATATTAACGTTCTGTCTTACAGTTTCAGATACACCGTTGAAAGTTCCCAAATAGTTGAGAACCGATGGATATCTGAAATATGTCTCACCGCCAACGGTTACTTCCGTAGCTTCTGACTGAGCATAGTCGCTGTAAACCACCGTCCAAGACAACCCTTCAGACAGGTTCACCTTCAGATCTCCAATGGTATAGACAACATCATCATATTGAGCGGTGATGTTATGACTCCAGTTGCCTCCGTCATAGTTGAAGGTGTAAACCGTTGTCATTGTCTTGCCAGAGAAATTTCCGTCGGTGAAGTTTCTTTCCGTCGTAGAAGAAGTTTCCCCTGCGCCTACGATAGCTGCTGCTGATTGTCTTTTCGTTAACTCGGGTTGAGTAACGATAGACACGTTCAAGTTCCGTTTTACTTGGCTTCTAGATTCACCATTGATTGACGAAATCGTCACCAAGGTAAATTCAGCATACCAATTGCCGTTTTCCTGATAATGTCTCAGGTTTTCAGCGCGGTATTCGAATGTTTCAACAGCTTCTTCTTTTTCAACGTCAACCAACACGGAGTTGGTCACATTCCGGGTCAAATCTTTCACTGAACCGATGAAGTTCAATGTCGTCGGATAGCGGTCATACGTTTTTCCGTCTTTTACTACCTCGTAAGAAGCAGCTTGAGAAGAAGTCGTATAATTAACTGTCCATTTCAGATTTTCACCAAGGTCAACGGTGATATCCTCATCTTTGTAGGTGAGAACATCAACAGCGGTTGTTACAACGCTGTTCCATCTGCCGCCGTCAAAAGAAACGGTGTGAGTGGTTTCTACTCTGTTACCAGAGAAAAATCCGTCAACAATACTTGAAGAATTGCTGGTTTCGTTGGCTGAAGAACGAATGACTGCATTGGATTCCTGCTCGACAATCTTTTCGGCTTCGCCGGAAATGGTTGCATTCAGGTTTCTTACAATCTCTGTTCTGTCTTCACGGCCGTCATTCCAAATGATGACTTTGGTAAAGCGCACAAACAGATTGTCGTTCTCTGTATAATACTCAAGGTCTTGGTAGCCCTTGAAAATTATATTCGGGTCATCTTCATCTCCTCCCGGAACATAGCCGTCATCAGTCGTAAATACGCCCAGGAATGCATCATATTGCTCAACGCTGTTGTCTGATAAAACGGACTCAAACGTTAAAGCGACGTTCGTATAATGGAACGTCCGGTCGCCGATAATGCTGTCTTTAACAAACGTGTTGTCATTGACCAAATATTCTGTCGTTCCCCAGGTTATTTCCGGAAAAGTTACCTGCTTGCCGGCGAAAGAGAATGATTGCGTTTCGCTTGTCAATTTGATGTTTACCTTCGTACCATCAAAGTTAAACAAGTTATTGACTACTTTTACGCTTTCTTCCTCCCATCGGTTTTCAACGGCGCCTTCGGTCTCAAATACCAAATCCTTCCGATATACATCTCTTTTGGCAGGGATATATATGTTCAGAATGTTCGTACTCATTACCGTCGTGTCAAAATGAAAGTTGTCTTCCATATCGTTGTATTGTACTCGTACAATGTTTCGACGATTATAGGAGACTTGTTTGCCGAAATCGGTATCCTCAACCTTGCGGCTGTAATCTATGATTTCGGACGATACGATATAGACTGTGTCTACATTGGCGTCGAGATGCCCTTCGCCGTGTCCGTTGTTTCCACTGTTGCCGTTTTCGCCTTTCGGTTCAATTTCGAGCTCATTAGCGGAACAACTAACAAATACCACTGCTGCAATAGCGATGATGGCTGCCATCACGCTATTAAGAAAATTTCTTGTTTTCATAATTTTTATTTTTTATTATTTTTATTATTATTTTTTTCTTTTTAATAGCGCTGGCGGGACAGGTTCGAGGTAAAACTCTACACGTTTAAGCTTTTTACTTAAAAACCAACTGAATTTTTAATAATATTGATGACCTGTTGCAGCCCATATATTATTAATATATATTAGACTGTTAAGTCGTCCCCATAATAACAGATGAATAGAATAATTTTTTGACAAAATCAGAATATCATAAAATGAGTTAAAAAACAATAAAAACTTCAAAATCGACAAAAACAAATCCAGATTTCATCAAAATGTCATAAAAGGCATGTTTCGACATATTGGGCGAAAGTGGACAAAAATCTTGACTTTCGGCGCAAAATCAATTAGGATTTGCCCATTATTTGAGGTTGAATCTGCAAAAGAAGACTCATTTTTGCGTCTAAATTTTGGCTGAAATCTGAGGAAGTTTTTATGAAAAAAGAGTTTTTAAGGCGTTTGCCGCAGGTCGATTTGGTCGGCTTGCCGCCAAGAGATTTGAAAAATTTTCCGCCGATTCTGGTGCCGATTCGCGGAGAAAAACTTAAGGAAGATGAAATTAAATATATTTTGCACTTGTGCGGGCAGCATGATAAGGCGCCTTGCTACAGAATGCAGGCCGTGAAGGAGTTTGTGACCCCGGATAAACATTTGGTTCATGAAGGCGAGTGGGGCGGCGTGGTCGATAGTCTGGCTTTTGTGGCACAAAAAGATGCCTCTTGGGTTGAAAACGGGAGCTTTGCTTATCATAGCGCGGTGTCTGAGGATACGCTAGTGTCTGCGCAGAGCACGGTTTTGGAAAGCGAAGTGCGCCATTCGATGATTGAAAAAAGCCAAATTTTGCAAAGCAGAATCAATGATTCTACCATTCAGAACAGTGAAATTTTGGATCATTGCACGATTGTAAATTCTGACGTGGTTAATTGTCGGTTGTTTGACAGGGTTTGGTTGGAAAAAGTTTCTGCTCAAAGTTCATCATTGTTTTTTACGGCGGCGGATAATTCGGTGATCTATTTTGAAAAGCTTAGAGGCGATGCGGAAAACGTCAGACAGCTTAATTTGCATGACTATCATTCGCCGAAGTTTCAAAAAGCCAAGGCAGAGAATAAGCCTAAAGGTTTTTGGCAAAGATTGTGGCGCGGCGATTTTGAGCGCTAAGATGTTTTTGCCTTTGTTGTTTTGAGCGGGGTCTTTTGCAAGGCTCCCGCTTTTTTATTGTTGATGTGTCGGTCTTTTCCTCTCGGTGGGGCAAGGTTGGGATAGGGGGGTAAATAAGGACTGCTACGCAGAAGTTTTCTGGATTCCAAATGTGCCAGTTCCCGTGGGGCTGGCCTTTGGAATGATAGGGAAAGGGGAAAGAGGGTGCGGTCTTTCGAATGACAATAAATTGGGCAAGGAATGGCAGAGAAGGCTAAAGGGGTGGGGATAAATCTTTTTTTTCAATATTTTGCTTGAAGAATCTATCAATCTATTATAAATTTGCAAAGAATTTAATGCGGCCGCTTAAATTCTTAGGTTTTTTGCGGTCTTTTGTTTAACATATGAAAAGCTGATAGGAGCTAAATGAACCATGACTAAATGGGTATATACATTTGGAAACGGCAAAGCCGAAGGCGATGCCTCTATGCGAAATCTCCTCGGCGGTAAAGGTGCTAACCTTGCTGAAATGAACAAGGTTGGTTTGCCCGTACCTCCCGGATTTACGGTTACGACTGAAGTTTGTACTTATTACTATAACAATAATCACACTTAACCGGCTGATTTGAAAGATCAGGTTAAAGAAGCTGTTGCCGGTGTTGAAAAAATCATGGGCAAAAAATTTGCCGATGCCGAAAACCCCTTGTTGTTCTCGGTTCGTTCAGGCGCCAGAGTTTCTATGCCGGGTATGATGGATACCGTCCTTAACCTCGGTTTGAATGATGAAACCGTTAAAGCTTTGGCTAAAGCTTCCGGCTCTGAGAGATTTGCTTATGACTCTTATCGTCGTTTCTTGCAGATGTTCTCTGACGTGGTTTTGGGTGCTGACCTCGACCTCTATGAAGAAGCTTTGGAAAATATGAAAAAATCCAAAGGCTATAAATCTGATACGGATTTGACCGCTGAAGACCTTAAAGAATTGGTTAAAGAATATAAAGAAATCGGTCAGAAATTGGGTAAAGTCGTTCCGCAAGATCCTTGGGACCAATTGTGGGCCGGTATCGGCGCCGTGTTCGGTTCTTGGATGGTAGACCGCGCTATTACTTATCGTAAACTTAACAATATTCCGGGTGACTGGGGTACAGCCGTTAACGTTCAGACCATGGTATTCGGTAATGCCGGTGATGACTGCGCGACCGGTGTTTGCTTCTCTCGTGACCCCGCAACCGGTGAAAATGTTTACTACGGCGAATATTTGGTTAATGCTCAAGGTGAAGACGTTGTTGCCGGTATTCGTACACCGCAACCGATGGCTTCTAAAGGCGATGGCACTTCTTTGGAAGAAAAATGGCCGCACCTTTATAAAGAATTGGTTGATGTTCGTAACAACCTTGAAGCTCACTATAAAGATATGCAAGATATGGAATTTACCATTGAGCACGGCAAACTTTGGATGTTGCAATGCCGTAACGGTAAACGTACCGCTCAGGCTGCCGTTCGTATGGCCGTTGAAATGGTTGAAGAAGGCTTGCTGAATAAAGAAGAAGCTATTATGCGCGTCGGTGCCGACCAGCTTGACCAGTTGTTGCACCCGATGCTTGACCCGAAAGCTCCGAAGAAAGTTATCGCTACCGGTTTGCCGGCTTCTCCGGGTGCTGCCGTCGGTCGTGCCGTATTTAACGCTGAAGATGCCGAAGCTTGGGCTGCCAAAGGTGAAAAAGTTATCCTTATTCGTAACGAAACCAGCCCTGAAGATATCGGCGGTATGCATGCTTCTCAAGGTGTTATTACCGCTCGCGGCGGTATGACCTCTCACGCAGCCGTTGTTGCTCGCGGTATGGGTACGCCTTGCGTTTCCGGTTCTCATGATATTGTTATCAGCTACAAAGACAAAACCATGACCACCAAATCCGGCGTTGTTGTTAAGGAAGGTGATTGGGTATCTTTGGACGGTGGTAAAGGCCAGATTATTGAAGGTCAGGTTCCGACCGTTAAAGCTGATACCAACACCGGTAACTTCGGTAAGTTGATGAGCTGGGTTGATGAAATTCGCACGATTGAAGTTCGCGCTAATGCCGAAACTCCGAAAGATGCTCAGCAAGCTCGTGACTTCGGTGCTCAGGGTATTGGTTTGGCTCGTACTGAACATATGTTCTTTGATGCCGACAGAATTCCTGATATGCGTGCCATGATTTTGTCTGACAACGAAGAAGGCCGCCGCGCCGCTTTGGCTCGTTTGTTGCCTTATCAAAAACAAGACTTCAAAGACTTGTTTAAGATTATGGAAGGCATGCCGGTTGTTATTCGTTTGCTCGATCCTCCTTTGCATGAGTTCTTGCCGCATACGGATGCCGAAATGCAAGATTTGGCCAACAAAATGGGCATGACCTTGCAACAAGTTAAGAATCGCGCAGATGCTTTGCATGAAGCTAACCCGATGCTTGGTCACCGTGGTTGCCGCTTGCCGATTACTTATCCGGAAATTTGCGAAATGCAAACTCGTGCCATTTTGGAAGCCGCTATTGAGTGTGCCGACAATGGTATTAAAGTTTTGCCTGAAATCGAAGTTCCTTTGACAGGTTCTAAGAAAGAGCTTGATATCGTTAAAGATATTATTGACAGAACCGCTGAAAAAGTCTTCGCCGAAAAAGGCAAGAAAGTTAAATATGAAGTAGGCTCCATGATTGAATTGCCGCGTGCTGCTTTGAAAGCTGACGAATTGGCTAAATCTGCCGAGTTCTTCGGTTTTGGTACAAACGACCTTACTCAAACGACTTTGGGTATGAGCCGTGATGATACCGGTGCTATCTTGGATGAATATCGCGCTCGCGGTGTTTATGTTGCCGACCCGTTTGCCTCTATCGATGTTGAAGGCGTCGGTGCTTTGGTTAAGATGGCTTGCGAAAAAGCTCGCAGCTCCAATCCGAATATTTGGCTTGGTGTTTGCGGTGAGCATGGTGGTGATCCTGCGTCTATCGACTTCTTCCAGACCTGCGGCATGAACTATGTTTCTTGCTCGCCGTTCCGTGTACCGGTAGCGCGCTTGGCTGCTGCTCAGGCTGCCGTTCGTCATAAAAATGATGCCGGTTGCTCTTGCAAAAAAGCATGCTAGTCGACTGAGACTGTGAAATAGAAACTCCCGATGCCCGATGGTGTCGGGAGTTTTTTTATCTGTTTGACAGAAAAAGTTAAATCCGTCATACTTATGTTAAGGAGAGCGTGATGTCAGAAAGAGATGATGTTTTTGCCAGAGGGGACCGCCTTTTGCGGAAGCCTCTTAAATATGGCGGAAAATCTGCCGTTTCGGAGCAAGTGTTGCGGCTTAGATTGCGGCAAAAATTGCGGCAGTGGCGGAATCGGGCTTTGGTCGGGGCAATGTTGGTCGGCGGTTTGACGGCAGGGGTTAAAAGTTGCTTTGAAAATAAAGATAAAAATGTGGCCGAGCAAAGTGTGGTCGCTAAACGCAATATGCAAAATATTGCTAAAATTCAGGCCGAAATTATGACGGCTATTGCCTATGTGGAAGGGTTTTCGGATAAGCCGTATTTTTGCGGCGCCAAACAGACAATCGGTTATGGCTCTACCTTTTATCCGAACGGGGAAGCCGTGGGCAAAAATGACAAGGCCATCAGTTGTAAACTGCCGGTTAAATATTATAAAGGTGCAGAGTTTAAAAAAGGGCGCGAATATGTTTATCATCATTTGCAGAAAGAGGTGTACCCGTTTATTGAAAAATATGTGACCCGCGATTTGAGCAAAAATGAACTGCTCGGTGTGGTGTTGTTTGTTTATAATGTCGGGGGAGAAAATTTTTCAGGCCATAAGAAAAACGGCAAAGTTTGTGGTAAAGAATCGGCTTTTTTGCAGGCTTTGAATAAAGGCGACGCGCTTGAAGATTGTGCCGTTAAAATGACGGGGTTTCGCGCCATGAACGGTAAAAGGGCTAATGGTTTGCTTAAAAGGCATTGGGTGGCGATGGCTTTGTTTTGTGATAAAATCAACGCGCAAGATTTGCTTAAGCTCAAGGCAACGGGTTTTTATGATATTAAAGATTTGTCTTTCTTTTATAAAAAAGAAGCAAAAACTGCCGCAGATTATTGGGAGCCTGATTTTTCTGCAAAGAAAATTAAGCAATTTTTGCGAGAGCAGGCGGCAACTGGCGAAGAAAAAGGAACAAAAAATATTTTGGATGATGAAGTGGTTGCCGCGATTAAAAAATCTGCAAGTTTTGATTTGGCCGCCGTGTGGCACGAGAGAGAAAAACAGCATTGACAGTTTGAGGCTGACGGCGTAGGTTGTCTTTGTAAAAAAATTTATTGTGTTGTGATTATTAATCTTAAAAAACAAATTATATGAAATGCGAAAAAAAATATCGTCAAGAGATGGAGGCCTTTAAGGCTTGTCCTGAATTTTTGGAAATTGCACAATCTTGCAGTGTGGGCGAGGGTGATTTTTTGCTTTTGGGGGTTGCACCAAGAGGAGAGATTACGCCGTATATTGTGGAACATGGAGTCTATGAAAGCCCTATTATCGGCGGGTTTCGGCCTTTTGAAAGTGAGTATTTTTATACAACCCCGAGAGCTTGGCGCAAAGTAGCAAGAATGGCCGGTTCATCAGGCTATGCTGAAGACGGGACGTTTTTCAGGCGGTTTGCTTGGGCGCAGGTATATTATGTGACAAAAACAACTGAGGGCTTTAATCTGATGTTGTTTTTAGATGCAGATGAATGGCTGAACGGTCGTGTCTTTTTTCAGGCGGTAAGACGCTTGGCAGAGATTAAAGACTGTTTTGTCGTTACGGATTCTCCGGAGTTGTGGTATATTAAACTCCCAAACGAAAAAGGTGCCTGGCAACAAGGTTTGTGGGTGTGGCGTGCCGTTTGGGCGCAGCGCTCGGATGGCTCGGCTTTTTCGGTGTTGAGCGCCGTTGAAAGTGGAGATACCAAAATTATTCCAAACCTTGAGGTTTTTAAAAACGGAAATTATCAGCATTCTTTGGAAGGCGTGTCTTTTTTGACAACAAATTTGACGCGTTTTGCCGTTGATGCTAAGGAAAAATATTTGCTGCACAGATGTGAATGATGTTTTTTGTTTTTTGAGCCCGGGAAACCGGGCTTTTTTTGTGCTCAAAAGGTTTTAATGTTTGACAAAAACAGATAAAGGCGTTACAAGCAAGACAGTATTTTACAATTATAAAAATTATTAATAAAAATCAATATATTATGTCTTGGAATTTTGAAAAATGGAAAGAAGATTATTGGAATTGCCGCAGCCAACTTTTGTATGTGGGTGCCGTTAATTCTTGGGGCAAAAAACGTATGCAGTTTGTTGAAGAACTTTTGCATCATTTGCCTAAAAATTCCGAGGGTCTGAAAAAAGAGTTCGGCAGCGTGGAAAATTTTGTAAATTTTTTGTGCCGAGACTATGACCTTATTTGCAGTTTGGGCAAGCCGTTGCAATGTTTGATGCAAGAGCTTGAGGCCGATGACGGAAGTCAAAAAGGCATCAGAGAAATTGAAGAAGTGCTTGATGGCTATGTCTGTTCTTTAAAAAGTCAATGATTTTTACATCATTGGCTTTTTTTATTTGACAAATTTTTTTTAAAGTGTTTAGATTAGCGCCATATATTAATAATTAAAAAATTATTCTATGGAAACAAAAGAAAAGCTAAGAACGGACTTAAGAAAGTCTGCTTATTTTGAGCCGTTTGCAAATTGGGAGGCTCATGATTTTAAGTGTTTCGTAAAAAGCCATGCGCTTGTGCCCGATACTTATTTTATGGTCGGGATTATCGCCGATAAGAGAAAAAGAAGCGGTGATTTTGTGGCAAGTAAGGTCCACTTTTATATCCAAAATTGTGATAATACGCATCGGCGCTATCGCAAGATTGTTTTGGATGCTACCAACCCTCATGAAGAGAAAGACGTTGTTTTGGTTAAAGGACGCGTTTATCATGCGCTCGACAGAGTAAACTGCGAGCTGATATTCGTCGAAAATGAGTGGAAGGAAGCTGAGAAAGTTGCGGCTTTGTTTGAGAAAATGTGCGGTGAAAAAGTGCCTGAAGTACAAAGGTATGTTTTTGACTGCCAAAGAGACGGCGGCTATTTTTTGGCCGGTGAAACCTACGAGGTTTGGGCGTCTCAACTTGCCGACGGACGCGTGCTCGTGTGCGACTATAATGTCGGTCTGCCCTGGTGCTTTGCCGGTGCTTGCGGAACATTAAAAAGAATTTAAGGTGATACTTTTAGAGTATCACCTTTTTTGTTTGTTAGGCAGAAAAATAAAAATATTTGTTAATTTTTTGCTTTGGGGCATTTTTGTTATTGAAAAATAAATTTTTATTGCTTAAGTTATAGCTGTATTAGTTGTTTATCAATTAAGAAAATGAAACCCATATGGAGATATAAAATGAAAAAACTTTTAAGTTTGTTCTGCGCTATCATTGCTTTGACAGGCTGTTCCAGCTTAGGTGAGAGCTCATTGTTCGGCGGCAGCGAATGTGCTACCAAAGAAGCTCGTGACTTTATGGCTAACGCCGAAGACAGAGTATTCTTCAACTTCGACAGCTCTGCTATTACTAACAATGCAGCTGAAGTTTTGAAAACTCAGGCTGATTGGCTGAATAAACACAAAAACGTTAACGTCATCGTTCAAGGTTACTGCGATGAAAGAGGTACTCGTGAATACAACTTGGCTTTGGGTGAACGTCGCGCCAATGCCGTTAAACAATACCTCGTTTCTTTGGGCGTAGCTGCTGACAGAATTTCTACCATTTCTTATGGTAAAGAAAGACCGGCAGTTTTGGGCAGCAATGAAGCCGCCTGGGCTCAGAATCGTCGTGCCGTAACTGTTGTTAGAGCTAACTAATATACGGTTTTGACAATTAAAAACGTATCCCTTTTGGGATACGTTTTTTTTTGCCCTTGAGATTAGCGACGTTTTATTTTATAACAGAAAAAGGTTTAATCTGCTTAATGAGGATTTGAAATGAAAAATTTGTATACCGCTTTGTTGGGTGTGAGCTTGTTTGCGGCCTTGCCGGCTCAGGCACAAAATGTAGAAAGTCTGCAAAGAGAGATTGACGAACTGCGTGAAGATGTGGTGGTTTTGCAGCGTAAGGCCTATAGAAGCCAGAGCGGTGATAATCCGCAAACTGCTGCCGATATGGCCCTTAAAATCGGCCAGTTTGATGAGCTGTTGCGCGATGTTATCGGTAAGACAGATGAACTGGAATTTAAGATTAAAAAAATTAATGAGCGGATTGACTTGTTGAATAAAGATATTGACGTGCGGATAAAAATGTTGGAGGGCAAACCGCTGAACAGCAATGGCGGTAATGCTAATCTGAACAGTGCCAAGTTTGACGCTCCTAAAGCACAAAATGCGCCAAAATCCGTGACCGGTGACAGCGTTAAAGGCGAGGAGCTTAAACCTCTGAAAAGCCAAGACGTTGAAGGAATGTATCAGGAAGGGCTCGAGGCCTTAAAAGCCGGAAACAGTGAAACGGCCGCCAAAAATTTTGAAACAATTTTAAGCAAGTTTCCCAATGATAAATTAGCCGGTAATGCTCAATATTGGTTGGGTGAGGTTTATTACGGCAAAAAAGATTATCAGCGCGCGGCAGTGGCTTTCGGCAAAGGGTATCAAAATTATAAAAGCGGTGCCAAAGGGGCAGACAGCTTGCTTAAGCTCGGAATGTCAATGAAAGAGTTGGGTAAAAAAGAAGAGGCCTGCGCCGCCTTTTTAGGCTTGGCAGAGGAATTTCCCAAAGCGGAAGAAACTCTTAAAAATAAAGCGGCTGCTCAAGCTAAGGCTGCCGGCTGTAAATAAGACTTTGTTGTGTTTTGATGCCAGAATTAGAGAAATTTTTTGATACTTATCCTCTGGACGGAGAGGTCGCGGCTGTCGGGGTCTCCGGCGGGGCTGATTCTTTGGCTTTGGTCTATTTGATGCAAGAATGGGCGCAGCAAAAACACAAGAGAATCGTGGCGCTGACGGTGAACCATGGTTTGCGCCCTGAAGCCGGCGCAGAAGCCGAATATGTTGCCAAACTTATGAAAAAGGCCAAAATAGAACACCATATTTTGCTTTGGCAAGGTGAAAAACCTGAAAACGGCGTGGAAGAAGCCGCCAGAGAAGCGCGTTATGCCTTGCTTGGGGATTGGTGCGCTGCACATGGGGTTAAAAGTTTGGTTATTGCGCATCATCGGCGTGATCAGGCAGAAACTTTTCTGATGCGTCTGCAACGCGGCAGCGGGGTTGACGGTTTGGCCGGTATGGCGCCGGTCAGTTTCCGCGGCGAATTGAGAATTATGAGACCGCTCTTAGAGACAAATCCGGAAGAATTGAGAGATTATCTGAAAAAAAGAAATATTCGCTGGGTTGAGGATCCGTCAAACGGCAGTGATGATTATTTGCGGGTACGCATCCGCAAACTGCTGCCGGAACTGGAAGAGAAAATCGGTCTGACGACGGAACGCCTGAGCGCAACGGCGGTGCGTATGGGGCGGGTGCGTGATTATCTGGACAAACAAAGCGAGAAGTTTATCCGCAGCCATGGAAAAAGTTGGTCGGATTGTGCGTATAGCCTGAGTTACGGAGATTTTTCCTCTCTGCATGAGGAAATTGCCTTGCGGGTTTTAAGCGGCCTGCTTAAGAAAGTCGGCAATCGCATTTATGCTCCGCGTCTGGACGATTTGCAGCGTTTATATTTGGCATTGAGAGAAGATGATTATCGGACCAGAACTTTATCTGGCTGTGAAATTCTGCGCCGACAGAATAAAATCTGGATCGTTCCCGAATTGAAAGGGGTGGTCGGGCTTTCAAAAAAACAATGGGAAGAGTTTTGTGCTTTAAATCCCGTGTACCAAAAAATGAAGCTTCCTTATAAATTAAAACTGGTGCTTTTTAAGCAAACTCAAGATTTTTGACAAAATTTTTGATTTTTATTGACAAAATTTCTTTAATGTGCTATTTTGGTTTCTGTTAAGTTATTATGATGTTAAATTTTTAAGAAACTAGCTATGGAAAGTTATGTATTATTTTCATTGCTGCTGGCAGGTTTGTATGCCGGTTGCGGAGTGTTGAATATGTTGCCGTTGGGCAAAGTCTGTTCGGGTCGTCTGATCTTTCTGGCGGTTCGTACCTTGATCATATTCTTAGTATGGTGGGGTATTAATAGTTTGTTTATTCCGCTTTTGAGTTGGGACAGCCGCTTAATCTACTGGGAAATGTTGCTTACATTGTTTGTGGGAGCTTTTATTTTCGGGGATTATGATGATTATAATGATTATGATGATTATGATGATTATGATGATTATGATTATTATAATAATTATGATAATTATCGTAATTATCATAATGATGATGATGTTGATGTTGCTTTTTCACCGGTAAGTTTTATTCTGTTTGTCGTGATGCTTATTTTTATTATAGTCTGTGCGGTTAAGTGCGGAAAGATAGGGTCTTCGGAAGTCTATCGCGATATGCTGCCGATAACGACGAAAGTTGATTCCGTTTTTGAAAAAAACATCAAACCGACTTCCTTGGAAAAAATGCGTACGGTTAATAGGTCAGTGGCTTTGGGTCAGGTTGAACAGAAAATGGGAGAAATTTCCGGTCTGGGATCCTGGTGTGAAATCGGTAAAATGTCGCTGCAGCGTATCAATGGCACATTTACGGTGACGGACGGAAAAGGACAAAAAACCCGCCTGGTTTTTGATAATGACTTTATTTGGGCTGCGCCTTTGGAATATCGCGGCTATTGGAAATGGAGAAGATTCAAAAATCAAGGAACGCCGGGATATGTTCTGGTCAGCGCAACGGATCCGAGCAAGTTTTATCTGGTGACGGCCGTTAATGACAAACCGTTAAGCATCAAATATCTGAGCAGCGCTTTTTGGGCTTATGATCTGGAAAGAGCGGTACGGAGAGCCGGGCATATCGGATGCGGACTTGCTGATAACGGAATTCAAATTGACGGGCAGGGGCATCCTTTTAATGTCTTTGCCAAACTGGAAAAAGTTACCTTTTGGGGGCCGGATAAAGTTGTCAGCTGTATTACGGTGGATATGCAGAGCGGCGAAGTAAAAGAGTATGCTTTAAATGAGATTCCCGAGTTTATCGATATCGTTCAGCCCGAGAGTTTGGTTTATGATTATCTTTCATGGGCCGGTGATTTGGTTAACGGTTATTTTAACTGGTCTCAGGAAGGAGAGTTCATGCCAACCGGATTAGAGGTTATTTACGGTGACGATAACTGTTCTTACTATGCGGGGATTCAATCGGTCGGAGCCGACCGTTCGACATTTGGTTTTATTTTGACCGATGTGCAAAGCGGAGAAGCGACTCTTTATAATATTTCCGGAACAACGGAAGATGCTGCCCGAAGTGCGATTAACAGTAATGAGTGGGTCGCCAAATTCAAAGGCGCTTATTATGCCGATGATGCCGTGTTTTATAATGTGCAAGGTCTGCCGACTTATTTTGCGCCGATCTTGATGAACAGCGGCGGCAGAGCCATCGTAAAAGGCTATGGTTTTTGCTATGTCAAAAATCGTGAGGTTACCGGTGTCGGTGCAACTAAGGAAGAAGCTTTAGCCGCTTATCTGCGTGCCTATAATCTGGTGAATAGCCGTAAAGAAATTTCCGACGGTCATGTTTACGATACGACGGAACGACTGCAAATTTTGAAAATAAGACAAGAGGGTTCTTGTTATTATTTCAAATTTGCCGGCTATGAAGATAAGGATTTCTACGCCTTTGCCGAAATCTTACCGCAAGTGCGGTGGATGGAGGCAGAGGGAAACCCTGTGGTGAAGGTCAAATTCAAAAAAACTGATGACAGAAATATTCCTATCATCAGTATAGAAGAATAAGAAAACCCCTGAGAGCTTGGCTTTCAGGGGTTTTTGCTTAGATATCCTTGGCTTTTGGCTTTGAGTTTTGTTTTTTCTCAAGGAATTTTTCCAACCAGTGAATGTTATACTGGCCGTCAATGAATTCGGCCTGAGAAATAATCTCTTGCTGCAGCGGGATTGTGGTTTGGACGCCGTCTATTACAAACTCTTCCAAAGCACGACGCAAGCGCATTAAGGCGGCATTGCGGGTTTTGCCATGGACAATGAGTTTGGCAATCATGCTGTCATAATAAGGCGGAATGGTGTAGCCGGAATATATCTCAGAATCTACACGGACGCCTAAACCGCCGGGGGCGTGCCATTCGTTAATTTTGCCGGGGCAGGGAATAAAGGTTTCCGGATTTTCGGCATTGATACGGCACTCAATGGCGTGGCCGCTGAAAGTAATGTCTTTCTGGCTGTAGCCAAGGGTGGCACCGCTGGCAATGCGAATCTGCTCGCGGACAATGTCTATGCCGCTGATGGCCTCGGTAATCGGATGTTCTACCTGCAGACGGGTGTTCATTTCCAAGAAATAAAATTTGCCGTCTTCATATAAGAACTCTAATGTGCCGGCATTGGTGTAGCCGAGCTTTTCAATGGCGGTGCGGACAATCTCACCGATTTCTTCACGTTGCTGTTGGTTCAACGCCGGAGAAGGACATTCTTCAATAACCTTCTGGTGGTGGCGTTGAATGGAACAGTCACGTTCGCCCAGGTGAACAACATTGCCGTATTTGTCTGCCAAAACTTGCATTTCAATATGACGCGGTTTTTGCAGATATTTTTCCATATAAACCGTATCACTTGAAAAAGCGGCTTTGGCTTCGGCGCGGGCCATGGTGTAGGCCTCTTTGACTTCGGCATCGTTAAAGGCGGTTTTCATACCTTTTCCGCCGCCGCCGTCTTTGGCTTTGATAATGACCGGATAACCGATTTTGTTAGCCCATTCAATGGCGTGTTCAACACTCTCTAAGGCCGGAGAGCCCGGAACAACCGGAAGACCGGCTTTGATGGCTGCGGCGCGCGCCGTAATTTTGTCACCCATCATGCGCATTTGCTCGGCAGAAGGGCCGATAAAGGTAATGCCGTGACGCTCTACCATTTCGGCAAAGTCGGCGTTTTCGGACAAGAAACCGAAACCGGGGTGGATGGCGTCAGCACCGGTAATTAACGCGGCCGAGATAATGGCCGGCATGTTCAAATAAGAATCGCGCGAGCGGTTGGGGCCGATACAAACAGCTTCATCAGCCAAACGCACATGCATGGCGTTGGCATCTGCCTCAGAGTGAACGGCAACCGTGCGGATACCCATTTCCCGACAAGCACGATGAATGCGTAAGGCTACTTCGCCGCGGTTGGCAATCAGTACTTTTTCAAACATAAATTTTTCCCTGAAATTTTATTCAATAATGAGTAAGGGTTCGCCAAATTCAACCGGATCACCGCCGGCAACCAAAATTTTGGTAACTTTACCGCCTTTGGGGGCTTTAACCGGGTTGAAGGTCTTCATGGCTTCAATCAAGCAGATGGTTGCACCGGCTTCAACCGTGTCACCGACTTTAACATATTGCGGGGCATTGGGTTCAGGAGAAAGATATACAACGCCGACCATCGGAGATTTAACGGCATTCGGATTTTGTGACGGGTCAACCTCGGCAGCAGGAGCAGCAGGCGCGGGTGCGGCAGCCGCAGGCGCAGCAACGGGGGCCGGTGCCATCGGCAAAGGAGCCGGAACCGGCGGAAGCGGGGCGGCAACAACTTGACCGGCAGGGGTGCGGGTCAGGCAAATGCGGCAGCCTTCATCTTCATATTCAAGCTCAGTGAGGTTGGTTTTATCAAGAATTTCAGCAAGTTTGCTGATAACTTTAGGATCCAAAGGAGTTGACATCGTAAACTTCTCTTTCAAAAAAAATTACATAAATTAACGTTATATTCATAACGCCATTTTTCAAAAATGACAATAAAAATCTTGCTTTTTAAATAATTTTGCTCAAAAATGAGCAAAAATTGCTTGATTTTGGGCATATTTTTAAAACTTATAAACACCCCTTCGATTGCGGGTGTTAAAATATAATTTTACTACATAAAATTGTTGAGGGGTGAAATGACAGAATATTTGTGGTTGTTTTATGCAATTTTGTCGGCGGTGATGGCGGCTTTGGTCAGTGTGTTCGGAAAAATCGGTTTACAGGGGCTGGATGCCAACACGGCAACGGTTATTCGCGCTGTGATTATGGCTTTGTTTTTAATGTTGGTTTTGGCGGCTCAGCGCAGCTTTAGCCATGTCGGAGAGATTCTGGCGAATCGGCGTGCCATGATGTTTATTTTTCTCAGCGGTGTTGCCGGCGCTTTGTCTTGGTTGTTTTATTTTGTAGCACTGAAATATGGCAAAGTTTCTCAGGTGGCGCCGGTTGATAAACTCAGCGTGGTCTTGGCTACGGTTATTGCCGTCATTTTTTTGCAAGAAAGTTTGTCTTTAACCGCCGGTGCCGGAATCGGCCTGATTACCATCGGCATTATTATGGTGGCCTTGGGTTAAAGAGAGTCTAATAAACGACTTTGCTTAAATATAAGCCGCAAGCCGGAGCGGTGGGGCCGGCGGCGCTGCGGTCTTTCTTCTCTAAGATGTTTTTTACCTCTTCAGGGGCAATTTCGCCGTTGCCGACCTGCTTTAAAGTGCCAACCATGTTGCGAACCTGATGATGTAAAAAAGAGCGCGCTTCTACCGTGAAAATGATTTCTTCTCCAAGACGTTCGATATCAAGTTTATCAAGCGTTTTTAACGGTGATTTGGCCTGACAAGCGGCAGCACGAAATGAGCTGAAATCATGATGCCCGAGCAAATATGCCGCCCCTTGGCGCATGGCTTCGATATCCAATTTATAAGGGAGCCACCAGACGCGGTTTTTATCTATAATCGGCGGGGCAGCGCGATTCAAAATGCGATAAATATATCCGCGGCCTTGGGCGGAAAAACGGGCATGAAACCCTTCAGGTGCAACTTCAATCTTTAAGACGGCAACAGGGGCTTCCAATTGGCGCAAGTGCGCGTTGAAAGCCTGAAGCAGGCGATATTCGTTTAGCTTTGTGTCTAAGTCCACATGAGCAACTTGGCCCAAAGCATGAACGCCGGCATCTGTTCTGCCGGCGGCCATAATTTCTACTTCTTGACCTGTGAAACCAAAAGCGGCTTTTTCCAAATATTCTTGTGCACTCGGCCCGTCAAGCTGTCTTTGCCAGCCTAAGAGCGTGGTGCCGTCATATTCCAGAGTAAGCTTAAAGCGCGTCATTATTCGGCGGCTACGCTTATATATTCATGGTTAAAGAAACCGAGTTTGTCCTGAATTTCCCAGATAACCCGTAAAGCATCCAGAGCGTTTTGGCCGGTAATACGCGGTGTCTCCTTACCGTTGACGCAATTGATAAAGTGTGTCAGCTCAGCCGTTAAGGGTTGGTTGGTGGGAATAAACAGCTGCTCGACACTGCCTTTTAAGCCATAGTGCATCCATTCGGGAATCTCTTCCTGATTGACATAGGGCATACGACCTTGAGTATGTACGTTAATGCTCTGATTGATGAAGTCCATGTCAATGTAGTTGGTGTCGGTCGTAACCGTTAGGGTGCGGACGCGCGCTTGCGTGATGCGGCTGGCGGTTAAGTTGGCCGTGGCGCCGTTTTCAAATTGCAATAAAGCCGTGATGTAGTCTTTGCCTTGCGGGCTGTCTTTGGTTTTGACCGAAGCGGCTTGAACATTGACTATCGGTGATTTTACCAAAGATAAAATAATTTCCATATCATGAATCATCAAGTCCATGGAAACATCAACGTCGGTAATGCGGCCGCTGGCGGCAGACATACGTTGCGCCGTTAAAGAACGAATCTTGGTTGTGTCTGACAAAAGTTTGTGCATTTGTTCAACCGCGGGGTTAAACTGCTCAATGTGACCGACCAAAAGCGTGACATTATTGTCTGCCGCGGCTCTGATAAGTTTTTGACATTCCAACTCCGTGGCGGCCAGAGGTTTTTCAATCAGACAATGAATGCCGCGATTTAAGAAAAATAAACCAACTTCACAATGGGTGACGGAAGTTGTAACAACGCTTACCGCTTCTACATTAGCGGCGACTTCTTCAAGAGATGAAAACGCCCGAATACCGAAAGTTTCGGCTGCGGCTTTGCAGGCGTCGGGAAAAATATCATATACGCCGACAAGTTCAATGCCCGGCATGGCTTTGTATGTTTTAAGGTGGTTTTTACCCATCATACCGGCACCGATTACGGCGACTTTAACGGAGTTGCTCATAATTTAACCTCTGATAAATGTTAATGCATTAAATTTAGTTTACACTTAGCAAAATTTTTGCTAAAAAGCTCTTAAATTCTTGTTACATATTGTTACAGAGAGAAATATATCCATGAAACCCTTGCTGACTAATGCTTTTGGCGCTTTTTTCCTGCTTGCCCTTCTTGCCGGATGCGCCAAAGAATCTGCGAATCTGGAAACACAAAACATTGAGGTTGAGGATTTGGCCTTTGCCATGAATCCGGAACCGCTTAAGGGGAAGGCAGACGTCTATACCTCAAAGGCGCGCTCTGCTAAATATAATGCTGATGCCGCGGCTCAGCAGTTAAATAAGCAAATCAACAGCAAAGATAATACGCTTTCCGCGCGAGATATTATGCGGGCGGCACTTAATGTTAAGGCCGGGCCGGAGAATCCGCTTTATGATGCTTTGCGCGTCTTGGACATTGCAACAATCTATGCTATTTCCACACTGAGCGGTAATAGTGTTTATAATGAAAATAATTTTTATGCAAAATCTGCACAAAATTTGGCGTTGCATGCCATAAAATCTCATAAAAATACATTGTTCGCCGAGAAAAAAGTTAAAGAAATAAAACGTCTGATTACCCGTGAACAAAAGGTGTTAAGCGAGCTTAATGCCAAAGAAGAACGCAACGGCGGGCTTGAGGAAGCGGAAGCACAATATAAAAAGAATCTGGAAGTTGTGTTGTTGAAGCTTAACGAGCAGATGAACAGCCTTATTTTCAGCGAGGTTGAATATGCCGGTTTGGTTAAGTTGGAAGACAAAGATATTCAGCTTGAAGGACGGCGTTTTTATGAACTTGAAAATTTTGATAAAAAAACGGGGCTTAAGTTGTTTCAAGAAGCCGCCGTGCGGCATCGTAACGAATTTGCTTTGGCAAAAGATTTCGGCTTGAATTATAATTATGCCGCACTAAAACACGCGGCCGGCGTTAAATATCCGGATATTTCCAGATTGGAAGTTAACGGTTTGGATATTAATAATCCTCGCTATGTTGAAAAATTGCAGCAAACTGCCGATAAAATTGCCGAGAACCTGCTTGATAAGGCGCTTGCTTATCGACGCAACACCAAGCCTGAGGAAGCTCAAAAATTGCGTAAGGCGGCTTTTGATGAGTTGGGCGTTGCCGTTTTGGCGCAAACCGAGTTGGCCTATAATATCGTGTTGCTCTCTGATTTGGAAAATGAAAATCTGACCAGACAAATTAAAGAGGCTGAAAAAGAATTGCGTCGCTTGCAAAAATTAACCCAAGATAATCAAAATAAAATTGCCGTGCTTAATCAGCAGCTTGAGGTCTTTGCTTTGCAGACGCGTCAGAGCCAGATTGTGGCCGATAGGGCAGAGGCTTTGCGTGCCTTGTATTTTTACAGCGGGTTGTCGCCTTTTAATCGCACGCTGCTTAAAGGGACGATTAAAGATATTGAGGTTACCTTAAAGCAGAGTTTTAACAAAGATATGGTTGAAATGTTGGCGGCCGTTTCCAGAGCGCCGAAACCTCGGGATAATGCCATTCGCAATGATTGGGCCAAAGAAGAAAACTGGCTTGAAAAATTGGTCGAAGGCAAGGAGGCTACTCAAACCTCAAAGCAAAACCTGCCGACCGAGGCATATTCTGCCGCTTATGAAGGATATAAGATTATGCAGCTCGGCGCTTATTCTCAACGCCAAAATGCCGAAAAAGACTGGCAGATGTTGACCAGTCGCTATGGGGCCCTTAAGAATTTTAAACCTTATATCGAAGCGGCAAAATCCGGTAATGAAATTTTATACCGCTTGCAAGTGCGTAGTCCGCAGGGCGGTCTCAGAACTTTGTGTAATGAAATTCGCCAAGGCGGCGACGCTTGTATCTTAAAGTAAAG
>CALXWF010000134.1 GCA_944392285.1 uncultured Alphaproteobacteria bacterium
CGGTTTTAGCTTTCTTCGGAAGTGTTTTGACTCTGGCTTTGGCGCAATCGGTTTGGCTGGTTTGGGATTATAGGTATTTAATCGGTCGTTTGGCGCAAGAGAATAAAGAATTTGTTTCTGAGCGAAATTTTTGGAAGCAGAAGTGGGTCGGGACAGTTGCTATTCTTGCAGTTTTTGGCGTCTTAACCTTCTTGGGAAAAGGGGTGATAAATTTTCAGGAAAATCGTTTTGTGGCGCGTATGCAAAAGATAATGGCTGAGGCAGATGAATTATATGTTCTAAGCTATATTTGGGGAGAAGGCCTTGTTGAATATTGTCAGGCTTCCGGCGTTAAAATGGAAAATTACAGCCGTTTTTATGACGAAAAACTCCATCCTCTTCATATGCAGGCTCAAAAGATGTTATGTCAGGCAGGTGGGGTTGATGATTTTGAAAAATTAGTGAATCCGAAACTTTTGGACCATGCTTCTTTGTCTGAAAAAGGAAAAATTTATCTGGAAGATGTGAAAAATTATTATAAACAAAAAAGCGGAAATGCTTTTTCAGATAAGGCTTTTTGTGAAGATATGGAAAAGCATCCTGAAAAGTTTTTTAGTAAAATTAAATAAAAAAGCGCAAAGACTATGGCGGACTGGGCGGTTGATTTTGGATATCTATGCATTGCTTTTATTTTAAGCCGTGTGTATCTCTATTTGTTGCGCAGAAAAAATTTCGGAGATTTTGTCGGCGCGAATGTGTTGTCTTTTCTTTCTGTTTTTTTGTTAGCTTTGGGGGTTAGTCGGAATGATTTGTTTGGCGCAGCTTTTTTATCCGCGCTGATGAGGGCTTCCCTCAGCCAAGTTATTGTTTTGTTTTTTGATGTATATAAAAAAGCAAAAATCTAAGGAAGTTAAAAATGGAAAATGATACAACATTTTTGTATGACGCATATTTTGCCATCATGGGTTTTCTTTTGAGCTTTGCCATATTCTTGTTTTTGGTGCGTTCCGTTCTTGTTTGGGTGTTAAAAAAATTTTGGCGTCAGCATATTTATTTTGCGGCCAATTTGTTTTCTTGGCTCTTGTTGGGGATAATTCTCGGCGCCGTGAGAGATGTAACAAATCTTCGATATCTCTTAATGGGGTTGGGCGTATGCGCTTTTCCGGAAATGATAATTTTAATTTATGATTGCTTGCGTTTATCAAAGGCAAAAAATGAACCTTTGCCGGAAAAATAAGTTTGTGCAAAGCGAAGATTCTTTTTTATCAAGCCGCCTTTCGGGCGGCTTTTTTTATGTCCGGTTTTGAGGCGGCTGCGGCCGGACAAGTGTGGGGGCGGCCGCTTTTTTTATGAAAGGAAAAAAAATGGTTGAAGTGACTCTTCCCTATGAATTTGTGGGTGGAAGCAAAGCTATTGCCAATCAGGTCAATGCCAATTTTGAGGCAATTTCCCGCGGTTTTACAGGCGTGAATGTCGCTCTGGAAGAATTAAAAGCCGAGGTTGAAAAATTTAACAACAAACCTTTGCGTGACAGTTTTGATATTATTGTCAGTCTTATCGGCACGGCTCCCGTTGGGGCTTATCCTTTGTGGACCGGTGAGTGGATTTATAATGCCCGCAGTATTTATAAAGATTTTTGGAATAAGGCTTTAGAATATAAAAAAGGCTCAAAAATCAGAAATTTATCAAACTCAGAATATGAGGCTGAAATTGAAGAATATGGTGAAACCGGTGCTTTTGTCATTGATGAGTTGAACGGACATATTCGTTTGCCGAAGATTTTGCATTTTGTTTCCGGCTTGAGTGATTTGGCCGAGCTTGGCAAACCCGCGCATGACAGCCTGCCCGAACATACGCACAAGGTTTATCAACGCAACGGGACTTATGGCGCCAGCTCCAGCATTTATCAGGCACTCGGTCCTTTGACTTCTGTAAGTGAAGCTGACGGAACTTTTGAAACCGGCAGTGTCAGTAATGAAGATGAAACTTTGCATTTGGGCAGTGAGGTGGCGCCAAAGCATATTAAATGTGCGCTTTATATTCAGGTTGCCAATAATACGGCAGAGATTTCGGCTTTGGATACGTCGGTTATTGCAAACGAGTTAAGTGAGGCGATTGAAGCCGTGGCCGCCAAAGGAGATGAAACTTTGGCCGAAATTACCTCTTTAACGCAAGAAAAGGTTGATTTGATTAACCAAACCACCACAACTGATGTCGGCTTTGTCGAAACTGCCGGAAGTGAGCAAATTGCTTTGGTCGCCGCCAAGGGAGACGAAAAAATTGCCGCCGCGCAAAATTGGGCTATCGGTGATTTGGCGGTTTGTGCCCAAGGTTCGGCAAAATATTGGGCAGATCAGGCCAAAAATAATGTCAATGGTCAAGAATTGGTTGTGCCTTTGGAAACCTCGTCAGGCGAAGTTAGCTTGGAAAGTAACAATATTTATAAACTTGTGTGCAGCGGGCCGGTTTCCTTTGTTTTGCCGAGCTCGGTCGATAACAGCATTCATAATCAGATAAAAGTTATGGTAAATATGCCGGAAGTTTATAGTGTCGATTGGGGCACGAACGGCCGTTATTTTAATAATGATACGCCGGATGTTTCCGAAACCGGAAATTATGATTTTTATTTTGATTATGATGCCATTGCCGAGGCTTGGGTGGCAGGGGCTCTTAAAAAAGGAGCTTAAACTTATGTGGTATAGCAAAAAACTTTTGGCAAATGCACTGCGGCCGGGGACGGT
>CALXWF010000135.1 GCA_944392285.1 uncultured Alphaproteobacteria bacterium
CGGCTGCTATACATTACCAAAAGTATCACCTAAGGTGGAGCTTTGGATGTTAGAGTCACCGGTTGCGTAGTTTACAATAGAAGCTGCGGCAGCCAAAATAGCCAAACCAACAGCCAAAGATGCAAACCACTTCCAGTTCAATTTACCAAAAATAGCGGCAAAGGCCAAACCAACCAAACCGAAACCACCGACAACAAAGATGATGGTTTTAACAGATTTGAACACGTTGGTTGCTTTGTCCGTGGCTTTGCCCATAAGGTCATCAGCCGCGAATGAATCACCGGCCGTAGCCATTACAAGAACAAGCGCCAAGCAGCAAATTGTCCAAATGTTTCTTTTCAAAAATTGCATCATTCTTCTCCTAATGAATAACTCCATATACTCTTATAGAATACCAAATTTTTGATTTGATTTCCAGCATAAAACCTTTTAGCTCAAATTAGTTAATATATTGTTTATGCATTAAAAAATTTGCTGTAACAAAAAATTCACACAGTTTAACAAATTGTAAAAGCCTAAAAATTTGTTCTTTTTTGCTTTTGGCGATATTTTGAATTATGAAAAAAATTATAAAAAAATCCACAAATGCGGTGGATATTTTTATATGCGTGTTGCCAAGAGTCGCATTTTGATTTATCAAGGTTTGTGAGGGGTTTAATTTATGAAAAAAGCAGGCTTGAAAAGTTTTATCTGCAGTTTTGCTTTGTCGCTGTTTATGATTTTGACCATAAACGGCTTGTTTGCTCGTCCCCAACCCCTTAGCAGCGACCTTAAAATCCCTCAGAAAAATATTACGCTGTTTTTGAAAAGCGAGCCTAAATTTGCAAGCAAAGCCGAGGTTAGTCCCATTAAAAAAATTGCCCTGCGGCTGCCTGAAACGGAAGCGCCGGCATTTGATGATGAGAACATTCCTCTTGATTTTTCCACTGAAAATTCAGAACCTTCTTTAACGGAATTGGCCGCCAATGATATCGGCGCCAATATCCCCCTGGAAGTCAGCCAAGAGGATTTTGCCTCAGAGGCTGAAGTTATTTATAACGGCGGCGCCGAATTGGAGCCGGAAAAGCCCAAAATCATTAAAAATTTTGATGCTTTTATAAAAAGCAAACCTGACATTGATGAAAAAGAAATCATTATTGCCAAGGAAGATTTGTCTTCAAAAGACTTTAAAAACACTGAAACGGAAGCCGTTGCCGAGGCTCTTCCCCAAAAAGCTCAGACGCCCCCTCAAAAATCTGAGCCGATACGCCTTGCAATGGCCGACATAACAGACAAGCCCGTCAACGCGCCGAAATCTTTAATCCCGTTAGAGTATAACGACAAAATTAAACCCTCGGACAGAAAAATTGAAATAGCCAAAAGCGAAAACATGTCTCAAGTGGCCTTGTCTGACAAAAACATTCCCATTTCAAGCATGAACACCGGCGAAAGCGAAGCAAAGGCCCCGGCCGCCGCCCCTAAAGACACTTCTTGGCAGCCGATGACCGAAAAATATGGCAATGGCGATGACAAATGGCTTATTGCCAAAGGTGTCAAATATCCTAAAAATTCTATGGTCTTGGAACAAAAATACGGTTCCGAGCAACTTTCAGCCGAGAAAAGCTCATCAACAGCAGATACTAAGGGCGAGGAAATAAAACTGGCCGAAGTATCTAAAAACCTGCTTATTCCCATCCCCGAAGAGATTATGAAAGAAAAAAATCTCACCCCTCAGCTCAGCTCTTCCCCGCACAATCGCGAGATTGAGGCCAGATTAATTGAGCGTGAAAAATTAGAAAGAGGCATTGAAGACGAAGAACCGGAAGCCGCACCCGCCCCCGAAAAAACCGAACCCGAACAGAGCAAAACGGAAAAGAGCGGCGGTATTTTGAACGGTATTACATCCTTCTTTAAGGGGGATAAAAAAGAAGAAAACAAGAATGTAAACGTGATTGAAAATCCCGGTGAAAATTTTGAAGAAAATATTCAGGATGACGTCGAAAGCGCCGCCGAAGACGATGATGACAACATTATGGAAAGAATCCGCACAAATTTCAAAAAGAAATTTTACAGCGGAAAGATTTTGCCGACCGAAATTCGTTTGGCATTTCAGCCTAATCGGGCCGAGATTTCCGGCCAGACATTGGATTGGTTAGAGGCATTTGCCAATAAGACCAAAGAAGACGCCACAACGGGGCTTGAAATTCGCATAGACGGGACAAGCTCTCAGGCCTTGCAGCAAAAGAGACTGAATTTGCTCTATAATATTTTGGCCAACAAAGGTGTTGAATATAACAAGATTCATGTTGTGTTTACATCAAGAGAGCCCAACTCTTTTGTTGTGCGCACAATTAAGGTTAAAAACGATTTTGACACAGGAGGAATAAATAATATGACAGCTGCGCAAAACGGTTATTATCTGCGCTGGTAATAAGTTAAGTCTTGCGCTTGATTATTTATTTTTCAATTTGTATGATAGGAACAAAAATGGGAAAATACTGCTTAGGAAAAGTTATGATGAACTTAAGAGGAAAGATATTTGCGGCGCCGCTCTTTTGCTTGTGTTTGGCGGGATGCGCCTTTTTTGACATACAGAGCACCGAAACTTTGGAGCTTAAACAGCCTGAGCAGCAGGAGCCTAATATTCCCGCTCAGAATGATAATTTGGTCAATTATACAAAAGTCGCCGCCGATTATAAAGAATATGGCGAGAGAACGCCTCAAGACCAAAGAGTGGTTACGGCCGGTGCCGGAAGCAATTTGTCTGCCTCTATTCCGCCGACAATCGAAGAAGAGGTTATTACCTATGAAGAAGAGCTTAAAGCGTCTGACGCCGATAACAGCGGAGAAAGCTCTGATAGTGAATCGGCTCAGTCATTGACGGAAGACCCCGTTGAAGATTGGCTCGCCGAAGAAGGAAAAACTCTTAAAGGTTTGCTCTCTGAGTGGAGTGATCGTGCCGGTTGGCGTTTGATTTGGAACTCAAATCGAAACTATACTTTAACGGCGGGTGCCATGTTCCGCGGGCGTTTTGCCGATGTCAGCTCTGCTTTAATTCGTGCTTTTGCCAGAGCAAGACCTGCTCCCGTTGCAACATTTTATAAAGGTAATCGCGTTTTGGTAGTCGAGACCATGGAGGACGAAAATGCATTTTAATAAATTTCATAAACTTGCTTTAGGATTGGCCGGCTTGGTCTTGGCGGCTTCATGCTCATTATCCACCAGCATGGATGCGACAATGGAGCGCGAGGTTGAGGCTGCAACAAAGTTAAAAGAAAAAGCCAAGGCTCCGACCGAGATTGCTCCTGAAGATACCATTCGCGTTAAAAATGATATTTGGCTCGGTGATACCAGCGAAATTGAATATGAGGGTGAACCCATTCCCAGCTATTTGGAGGCACAAGACGCCATTACATTGGTCAGCAACCGCCCGATTACGCTTTATGAAATCGGTGACATGCTTAACAAGGTTACTTCGTTGAAAGTTCGTTTTGCACCACAGCTTGAAGAAACGGTTTTGAAAAATGCCGCAGAAAACAAGCCAAAAGTTGAAAATTTGAATGCTGACTGGACAGAGCCTGATAAAATGTTGGTTTCATACAGAGGGCCGTTAAGCGGTTTCTTGGATGAAATTTCTTCTCGTTTCGGCATTTGGTGGAAATATGAAAAGAATGAAATTTATTTCTATAAATATATAACCAGAACTTTTGTTCTTTACAGCTTGCCGACAAATCCGTCTTTAACGGTTAATGTCGGCGGTTCGGCCCAGGGCTCAGGCGGTACATCGTCTTTGAGTTTGGACAGCTCTGCGCAAATAAAGCTTTGGGAAAATATTGAAAAATCAATCACATCCATGATTGATAAAGATGCCAAACTGACGATGGATTCATCTAACGGAACAATCTCGTTAACAGCTACGCCGATTGATATTAAAAAAGTGGCAAAATTTGTTAATGAGCAAAACAATCGGTTGACAAGACAGGTTGCCATCAGTGTTAAGGTTTTGCAGGTTGCCATTAACGATTCAGACCAATATGGTTTGAACTTGGCCGCTACCTTTGATGATGGAGCGACAAATATTGGCGTTGCCAGCGCTACGGGTATTAGTACCGAAACGGTCACCGAAAACCTGACCATGGCGATTTTGGACGGAAACTGGACAGCTAATGCGGCCGTTCAGGCTTTGTCGACCCAAGGTACGACCACCATGGTTACCAGCGGTACGGTAACGACCCTTAACAACAAGCCGGCGCCGATTCAAGTTATTAGGAAACAAAACTATATTTCCGAAATTACAAAAACAAACAGCGGTAGTGACGGCGATTATTATGATATTTCTACCGAGACGGAAGAAATTGAAACCGGCTTTACTTTGGACGTTTTGCCAAGAATTTTGGAACATGGTCGTTTGCTTTTGATGTTTAACCTGACGCTTTCTGACTTGGTTGAATTGGAGAAAGTTGAGTTCGGCAGTGAAGACAGCGGACAATATATTCAAAACCCGAAAATTGAGTCTCGCGGCTTTACGCAGGAGGTTGCTCTGAAATCCGGTGAGTCTTTGGTTTTGACCGGCTATGAGCGTGTTGAAAACGATACGGAAAAGACAGGTGTCGGCTCGGCAGAAAATTCTTTTCTCGGTGGCTCGGCTACGGCTGCAAAAAATCGACGTGTATTGGTTCACATCTTAACGACCGTCGAT
>CALXWF010000136.1 GCA_944392285.1 uncultured Alphaproteobacteria bacterium
GCACGAGCTGCCCCCTTACCTGCTTTTTCACGCTTTTGAGCATTAAATTTAATTTCACTCATTTTTTAATTCCTTATAAATTTTATATAAAAAACCCGCCGAGCCTCCAGGGGTGTCTCGGCGTAATTTGCTTTGTACACCCTGCCAATTGTTTTTTCAAGCATTTTTTCAAAAAAAAGAGTTCCTCCCTGCAAAGGGAGGAACTTTTCTTTACTTTTGCTTCCTGGGCCGTACGGAAGTCAACTGCATTTCCGCTGTCTCCGGATCGAATGAAGACGCAGAAAAAAGATATTTCTCACCGCTCTTAAAGCCGGCCTGAGCCCCTGTTACAAAGTAAAAACGCACATAGGTCTCGTTCAATTTCACCCTGCACCAAATTTTCTGCTGGCGCTTTCCTTTTCTTACCCTGATCACGCGCGCCTTAAAATCTCTGTCTCCCAGACTTATCAGGTTATAAAGCGCCTGTCGTCTTTCCTTAATAACACGGCTCCGAAGCCATGAATACACAACCACAGCAAAAATAACCGTAGCTGCAATTATTTCTTTATCTACCATAGCTAGAATTTTTAATAATTTAACATAATTTTATTTCATAGAAACATATTTTAGACAAAAAAAGCAAAAAGTCAAATAAAAAAACGTCCGGAAAAATCTCTGAACACACAAACCAGTATGCGGACAAAAATTGTTTCCGAACGATTTATATTAACTACGGGCAGAAAACCTATTTTTCCAGATCTTCGCCGGTTTCCTGATCAACCCTCTTCGCCGATAATTTGATTTTACCGCGATTATCGGTGCCGAGACATTTAACCCACATAGTGTCGCCTTCTTTGTAGAAGTCGGAAACCGAAGCAATGCGCTCGTTTTTAATTTCGGAGATATGAACTAACCCTTCTGTTGTGCCGAGGAAGCGAACAAATGCACCGAAATCCATAATTTTGGTAACAACACCTTTATAGATACGGCCTTCCTCGGGTTCAGCAACGATATTCATAATCATTTCCAGAGCGGCATCGCCTTCTTCTTTTTTCATTGAAGCGATGCGAACGATACCGTCATCGGTAATATCGATTTTACTGTTGGTTTTTTCAACAATCTCACGAATAACCTTACCGCCGGTACCGATAACTTCACGAATTTTGTCAACCGGAATCTTAATGGCGATAATGCGCGGTGCTTTATCTGAAACATGCGGACGAGACTCAGAAATTGCTTTGGCCATTTCACCCAAGATATGGATACGCCCTTCATGAGCCTGAGCCAAAGCCGTCTGCATAATTTCTTTGGTAATGGAAGTAATTTTAATATCCATCTGCAAAGCGGTAACACCGTCTTTTGTACCGGCGACTTTGAAGTCCATATCGCCGAGATGGTCTTCATCACCCAAGATATCGGTCAACACGCAAACGCGGCCGTCATCTTCTTTAATCAAACCCATGGCAATACCGGCAACCGGTTTGGCCATCGGCACACCGGCGGCCATCAAAGACATTGTCGAACCGCAAACCGTTGCCATGGAAGAAGAACCGTTAGATTCCATAATTTCTGAAACCACGCGAATGGTATAAGGGAAAGTATCTTTATTTTTGGGCAACATCGGATGAATAGCGCGCCATGCCAACTTGCCGTGACCGATTTCCCGACGTCCCGGACTGCCTATACGTCCGCATTCGCCAACAGAAAACGGCGGGAAATTATAATTAAGCATAAAATCTTCTTTATATTCTTTCATCAGCCCGTCAACGATTTGCGCATCTTCACCGGTTCCGAGCGTCGTAACGACCAGCGCTTGAGTTTCGCCGCGTGTAAATAACGCCGAACCGTGAGCCATCGGCAAAACATCAACCTCACATTGAATCGGGCGGACGGTTTTTGTATCACGACCGTCAATACGGTGTCCGGTGGTCAAAACTTTCTCACGAACAACCTTATGCATCAATTTTTCAATGGCATCACCGACATAGCGAACTTCCAACTCATTTTCGGGGTCAATCGTTGCCTTAACTTCTTCAGAAATTTGGCCGACCAAAGTTCCGCGTTTGAGTTTATCGGTTTCGTTGAAAGCTTCTTCATATTTTTTGATAAAATCTTTTTCAATACGTGCATACAAGGCGTCAAACTCGGGCGGAAATACCGGAGATTCCCAAGCCTCTTTTCCGGCTTCGGCTTTGAGTTCTTCAATCAATTTAATAACCGGTTGGAAGTTGTCAAAACCAAACATAACGGCGCCAAGCATAACTTCTTCAGAAAGTTCCTGAGCCTCAGATTCAACCATCAAGACGCCTTCTTTGGTACCGGCGACAACCAATTCCAACTTATTTTCCGCATCAAGCTCGTCTAAGGTCGGGTTCAAAATATATTGACCGTTTTTATAAGCGATTTTAGCGGCGGCAATCGGCCCCATAAAGGGAATACCCGAAACAGCCAAAGCGGCAGAAGCCGCAACCATAGAAACAATATCGGAATCATTTTTCTGGTCATGGCTCAACACGGTACAAATAATTTGTACTTCATTTTTGAAAGCATCCGGAAACAACGGACGTATCGGACGGTCAATCAAACGAGAAATCAACACTTCGCGTTCAGAGGGTTTGCCTTCTCTCTTCATAAAGCCGCCGGGAACTTTACCGGTTGCATAATATTTTTCCTGATAGTTAACCGTTAAAGGGAAAAAGTCCTGATCTGCTTTTACCTCTTTAGCCGCAACCACGGTTGCATGCACTACTGTTTCACCATAGGTAGCCACAACCGAACCTGTTGCCTGTCTGGCTATTTTACCTGTTTCCAATACTAATTTGCGGCCGCCCCAGTCCATCTCTTTGCGGCTGACTTTAAAATCGATCATACTTTTTACCTTTCATCTAAAATAAAAACCTCTACCTGCCCTTGCAGGATTTTTTCAAATTTATCCGTTTCAAAACGGAAACTTAAAGATTTTCAACTGAAAACCACCGCCCGAAAGCGGATTTTCTCAAGATAAAAAGACGCGGAACCTGACGGTTCCGCCCCTTTTCAATCTGTCATTAGCGTCTGATATTCAGCTTGCTGATAATTTCTTGATATCTGGCTTCGTTTTTGCCTTTCAAATAATCAAGAAGGTGGCGGCGTTTACCGACCATTTTCATCAAGCCCAAGCGGGAGTGCGTATCTTTTTTATGAACATTAAAATGTTCAATCAAATTGTTGATACGAGCAGTCCAAATAGCAATTTGAACTTCCGGAGAACCGGTATCACCCGGGGTTAAACCAAATTCTTTAATCAGCTCTTGTTTTTTTTCATTAGAAATCGACATCAATATTTTCCTTATAATTAACAATTAAACACGCGAACCGGCGCAATTTTGCGTGTATCGATTCGCACCCAAGCCGCAAGTTTATCGCCACAGACGGCAAGCGCATCTTTTCCCACAAGCAATGACACATCATAACTTTTGGGCGACAGGCTCTGTCCTTTGGCAAGCTTGGCGGCATCTGCCTCCGATACGGCAATCACCGCGATGTCGCGCAGTGATGTTACTAGCGGAAGCAACACCCTTTCGGGATTTTCACTATGCACCATATTTTTTAAATTTTCAAGTTTTATTGCATCCTCAATCGTGAAATTTCCGCTTTTTAAGCGTCTCAACGCGCGCAAATGCCCGACCGTGCCGAGTCGTACGGCCAAATCGCGCCCCAGACTTCGCACATAAGTCCCTTTTGAACACTCCACGCGAAAGGAGGCGGCACCGTCTTCTTTTATCTCCAAAAGCTCCAAAGCAAAAATCTCTACGATTCGCTCGGGCATATCCACTTCTTTGCCGGCACGCGCCAAAGCATAGGCACGTTCACCGTTAATCTTGACGGCTGAAAAGATTGGCGGCACCTGCGTAATTTTTCCCAAGAACTCAGGCAATACTTGTAAAATTTCCTCTTTAGAGGGGATTTTTTCGGCTGTTTCACAAACTTCCCCCTCACAATCTGCCGTATTGGTTGCCTTTCCCCATTCAACGACAAATTCATAGACCTTTCGCCCTTCCGTCACCAAAGGCACAAGTTTGGTTGCCTCTCCGAATGCAATCGGCAAAACACCGGTCGCAAAAGGGTCTAACGTCCCGCAATGACCGTTCTTTTTGGCATCAAACCACCGCCGCGTCAGGTTAACCGCTTCGGTTGAACCCATACCCTGAGGTTTGTCCAAAATCAACCACCCGTTAATCTCTTTGCCTTTTGTGCGCCCCGCCATAAAATTTTCCTTTTTGCTTACATAACCAAATATTCTGACTTATTTGATACGAAATAAAAATAAGAATGTCAAAAAAATAATCTTGCCAATTTAGACAAAATATGCTAGGGTTACACCCATGAAAATACCACTTTTTAAGACAGATAAAGATTTAGCCGCCTTTGTTGACAAACTAAGCGCGGAAGAGATAAGCAGTCTTAACACCGAAGACTGGAACCGCCTTTATGCCCAAATCAACAAACTCTGCACCAAGCTCAGCAAAAAAGAGCGCTTTTTAAATCGCCTAAACCTGTTTTATCTTCGCAGCGGGCGTTTATTCGGCTTCAAGCCCAAAGCAAAATTTTACAATCCGACCAAAGACTTTTTGCAAAAACATAAATCTGTCTTTACCAAACTTAATAAATATTATTGTCCCGAAGAGGCACACCGACAAAAGGTTATCGCCGCGGCAAGACGCTTGGCGCAAGAGCTTTGCGCTGCCTCCCCCGAGATAAAAAGCCGACTGACCAACTTTATGCTGGCAAGCGACGCCGAGCGCCTGCAAACCATGGCCAAAATCCGCGATATCACCTACCGTGAGATTTTTGCCGGCCGAGCCCAGCGCAAACCCTCAATTCAAATAGCTGCCTTTTCACAAGGGCTGATTAACGGAGAGTACAGCGCAACCACCAATCAGATTTCCATTAATCGCGAGGTTCTTTCAAACAGTTTATACACCTTTGCCCACGAGTTATGGCACTCGACCCAAACTTTGGGGCGCGCCCCCAAAGAGCTGACAAAACTCTATGGCAACAACCGCTGTTTTTACCTTTCTTCCGATGCTGACTTCACGGCCTATCGTCGCCAACCCCTAGAATATGACGTTCGCACCTTTCAAATATATTTTACCAGCGAAATCTTCAAACAAATCGGGGCTGAAAACTTTTCTGTCGGCGATGCTGTTGCATCATTAAACCGTTTCATGTACTACCGCCGCCGCGACAACGAACAAACTAAAGGCTCCTGCAAAATTTTGGCTGACGGACATTTACACTTGCAGGCACCGAGCTCTGAAAACCTGCGAAATGATTTACGATCATTAAACCACCGCTTTTTAGACAACCAAGGCCGCCTCAGCGAACAAAACAACCAAATAGATTTTGACTTTGGCCGCCCGGGAAAAGACTTAAACAAACGCTTGGCCAATGCTGTTTTTAACTATCGCCCCTGTTTTGTAAATTACCCGAAATTTAAACAAGTTTGCCAACTTTTTGCCGCCGATGCCGACATTAAAGCCAAGTACAAATTTTTTGACTTATATCTGGTGTGTAAAAACGACGATGCCTCACCTGCCTTCAAACAGCTACAACAAAAGCTCAAAGACCAAGATTTAGCCACCTGCAAAGGAGATAGTTTTTACATTCCCATCACCAAAGCTCATCTTTCAAAACTACGCAATTTTTATTTTATAAATCGCTTACAAAATCTGGGCGTTAAGAGCTCTGATATCAAAATCGGCGAAGAAGATGAAAAAACTTTGCTTGCCGTTGCCTCTCCCTCACCTGAGGTAAAATCATTTCTCAAGCTTCTTTCCGGCACACGCAAATTAGATGAAACGGCAGATGTTTCAATGGCGCGTTTTAAAGCTCAAGACACACTCAATCTTTTGTCCGAGCGGCGTCTGTTTTTGCCGCAAAAAGGCTTGTCTCCCCATTTGTTTGAACATATAAGACAACGCACATAAATTAAGGGTGCCTTTCATCACGAAAGAACACCCAAGGTTATTCACTTTAATAATTAATAATTGAAACGCTCTCTTAATTCAGATAAATCTTTCTTTTGCAACATGTGCGGCCCCTTGTCGTCAAAATACAAAAAATCAACGATCGGACACCCAAGCTCCGTCCCCTTACGACGCAGAACAAAGCCATAATAGCCGACGATGTTACCTTGCTTAACGTCAAGATAATCAGCTTGCCTTAATTCCCCTCTTTTAAACCATGACAAGGTTACAACTCCTGCTTTTCCGCTTGGCCAATAATTTACATAAACATTTTCCTCCTCATAGCTGCAAATCCCCAAAACTTTGTGTTTGCTTTTCGGAGTCCAGCAAAACCATTGCTCTTGTTTATAAATTATTGTACTTCCCTGCGGCTGTTTATAATCTTCACAGATACAGGTAAGCTCGGCTTCGTCTTTTGCCTCATCCATATAAAAAACCCAAGTATGCTTTGCATCAAAAGTAACAAAAATAAACTTTTCTGAAACTCTGACGGCAGCTTCTTTTGGTGTCTTATGATAGTGGAGGACATCAACAAAGAGTTTTTTCAAAAAGGGTGCACCTTCGGCAAGTTCTTCCAAGGTAAACTCCGCACTCAAAAATTTAAGTTTCATAGCTAAAAAAAATTATTTAACAATTATAAATTATCGACTCTAACTTTATAAAGCATTTGACAAAAATTCAACAAAAAACAGTTTTATCCTCTTAAAAAAGGCAAATTTTTTTATTTTTCAGCCACAAACAAAAGCAAAGCCAAGAACATGAAATACTTTTAGTTTTATAAAAGAATACCGACTCGCACAAAAAAAAGCGCTCTAAAGAGCGCTTTCAGTTACTCAAGCCTTTCATAGGCTTTTTTGTCTTTTAGCCAACGGAACCTAACACCTTTGTCTTCCAAATCTTCCAAGGCCAAATTATGACCTTCGACTTTCTCGGGAAAATCCGTATCTTCTCTATAAATATCATAGAGACCGTTTTTCATCAAAAAGGCATTACAATTTCCCATTCTTTCCCAATCCAGACATTCAAATCTGGTGCGGTTACCTTCTCTGTCATACATAAAGACATGGTCAACACGTTCACGCGTCCCCATAAGAACAAAGAAGTTTCCCGCCTCATGTCCGAGACAGATTTCTTTGTGTCCGGCAAAATCTTTTTCATACCACTCTCCGGCCTCTTCCTTTTGGAAGATGAAGGTGTTTACATGGTCTTTATAATCCACCACATCTTTGGGACCGACCAACAATTCACCCTCTACCAAAGCAAACAAAGCAAATGTTTCTCCCGTTTGCATGGCAATAATCGAAGCCCCCTTGGCATGGAAAAAATTTTCTCCTTGGCACACGACTTGAAAACCGTAATACGGAGGAATAATGGCCTCAAGCACAAACATGTCCTGTTTTTTCACAATTTGAAAATGTGTTATTTTCATAGCTGTCAATTTTAAAAATATACAAAATAATTAACTGTCATCAGTATTTTAATACATACTTGACAAAATTTCAACAAAAAAGGCGTTCCTATGGAACGCCTACTGTCATTCACGCCTTTTATAGGCTTTTTTCTTATTGTCCCAGGAGTAATATCTCCTGTCGCTTCTGGGAGAAACCGCAGGCACAAAATCCATGTCGGTCATCCGAAACACTTCGCGATATACAAAATCCTGAGGATTATAGATATCGTAATACCCGTCCTCTCGCAGAAAAGCAATACTGTCTATGTATCTCTCGCTGCCGAGATATCGGCAAGAATGTCTGCAGCCTGCCTCATCATAATAACTCATCAATTCGCTGCATCCGTCAGAATGAATAAAAATATTACCCCTTCTTTGCCCGAGCAGAACTTTTCCGCTGCAGTCAAAGGGCTCTTCAAAGTAAATATTTTCAACCGTCTGACGATACACAAAATATCTGAGCGTATCATAATAGCAATAACAACCGCCCGGTCCCGGATAAATTTTACCATCGGCTATACCGAACAGGTTAAACAATCCGCTTTTGTCTCTCATAGCCAGAATGCCCGAGTTTTCATTCTTCTGAAAATCAACGGCGGAACCCGCGACAACATATTTGCCGGATTCGTCTTTGATCTCCAAAAACACTTCTTTTGCATTCGCCGTTAAGCGAAACAATACTTTATCATCCATAATCAAAATTTAAAATAATAAAACAAATGCTTATCTAACTGTTTTTAAAACTACGCAACATTGGACAAAATGTCAACAAAAAAGGCATCATAACGATGCCTTTTCCTCTTCTTTTTCGTTCAAGTCCTGAGCCACTTTGGGATGCCGGAGCAGTCTTTCTATCTGATCGACGGCGGCAAAGCTCTCGTCAACTCTGAAAGATATTTCCGGAACATAACGCAGACTGGTCAGACGCCCGACCTGTTTACGAAAATGATTCGCAGCCAGATTCAATCCTTCCAAAACTTCATTAAGATAGGCACCGTTCAAAGTCATAAAATAGACATGACAATACTTCAGATCCGGCGAAACCTTAGCTTCGGTAACGGTAACAATTGTATCTATATTTTCCAGATTACGCACCTCGCCGCGCTCAATCTCGCCGGCAATAATCTTCTTAATTTCCTGGCCGACGCGCAGTTGCCGTTGTGAAGGCTCTTTTTCTGCCATAATATTACTCCTCTGCATTTAACCTGATTATAAGGTTGCGGCAATTTCTTCAATTTCATAACATTCAATATAATCTTTAACCTGAATGTCATTATAATTTTCAAAACTCATACCGCATTCATAGCCTTCTTTAACTTCGCGGACATCTTCCTTAAAGCGTTTGAGCTGGCTCAAAGCGCCATCATGAATAACCACGTTGTCACGCAGCAAGCGCACTTTGGCACCGCGTTTAACAAAGCCTTCGGTAACCATACAACCGGCCACTTTGCCCACCCCGGTAATATTAAAGACACTGCGAACCTCGGCATAACCGATGATTTTTTCTTTAATTTCCGGAGACAACATTCCCTCCAAGCCTTTCTTAACATCATCAGCCACGTCATAAATAATGGAGTAATAACGAATATCAACCCCGTCACGACGCGCCATTTCTCTGGCCTGCGGGTTAGCACGAACATTAAAGCCGATAATAAAGGCGTTAGAAGCCTTAGCCAAAGAAATATCCGACTCAGAAATCGGACCGACGGCCGAGTGCAAAATCTGAACGCTGACTTCATCATTAGAGAGCTTATTAATCGTTCCCTCAATTGCTTCAATCGAGCCTTGAACGTCTGCTTTAATAATAACCGGCAGATGCTTAACTTCACCGGACTTAATTTTATCAAGCATTTGTTCCATAGCTGACTTAGCACTCTTAACCAACTTGGCTTCACGCTCTTTTCTGATACGATAATTGGTCACTTCTTTAGCTTGGTTTTCATCAGCCACGACCATAAAATCATCACCGGCGGAAGGCGTACCCTGCAAGCCCAAAACCTCAACCGGTGTTGCCGGTCCGGCTTCATGCAGTTTTTGCCCTCTTTCATTAAACATGGCACGAACGCGTCCCCATTCCTTACCGGCAATAACAATATCACCGATACGCAATGTTCCTTTTTGTACCAAAACCGTAGCAACGGAACCGCGGCCTTTTTCCATTTTGGCTTCAATAACCGTTGCCTCAGCCTTGCGGTTGGGGTTAGCTTTCAAATCCAAGATTTCGGCCTGCAACAAAATAGCCTCAACCAACTTATCAATATTAATGCGTTTTTTGGCTGAAACTTCCGCACACAAACATTGGCCACCCATTTCTTCAATGGCAATTCCGTGTTGCAACAAAGCGGTCTTAACTTTCATCGGGTCAGCCCCGGGAAGGTCAATTTTATTAATTGCCACCACAATCGGCACATCTGCGGCCTGCGCATGACGAATAGCCTCAATTGTTTGCGGCATAATACCGTCATTGGCAGCCACAACCAAGACCACGATATCGGTAACTTTGGCACCGCGCGCACGCATCTCAGAAAAAGCCTCGTGACCCGGCGTATCAATAAACGTAATTTTATCACCGGTGGGAACCGTAATCTGATAAGCACCGATATGCTGCGTAATACCCCCGGCTTCTTTTGCGGCAACGTTTGTTTCGCGCAAGGCATCAAGCAAAGATGTTTTACCATGGTCAACGTGGCCCATAACCGTAACCACCGGCGCTCTGGGCAAAAGTTGGTCAGGCGTATCTTCCGCACCGCCCAAACCTTGCTCAACATCACTCTCGGCCACACGTTTATACTTATGACCGAACTCCTCAACAATAATTTGCGCCGTATCGGCATCAATCGGCTGGTTAATGGTAGCCATAACCCCGAGCGACATCAATTTTTTAACCACTTCGGCGCTCTTTTCGGCCATACGGTTTGCCAATTCCTGAACCGTAATCACTTCAGGAATAATAACCTCTTTAATAACCTTTTCCTGAGGCTGTTGCACCGCCGCCGGTTTAGGCTGTTTTTTCTTAAAGCGGCGACGCGGCCCGCCAAAACCATAGTCATCATCATCGTCATCACTAATGGAATGAATACTGATTTTTCCGCCGCGACGAGGGGTTTCAAAACTACGTTTCATAACCTTTTTGCGTTCTTGCTCAAAGGTTTCTTCACGGCTCAGCTGACGCTCTCCGCCGGAAGACTTGCGAAACTTCTTGCCTCTTTCATCATCGTCATCTTCATCGTCATCATCATAATCTTTAACTTTTTTGTCTTTTATTTTAGATGAACGATCTTCAACCGCGCTTTCTTCCTTTACGGCTGCAGCAGCTTTAGCTTTTGCGGCTTCGGCCTCTCTTTGGGCGGCAGCGGCTTTTTCCTCAGCTTCTTTTTGAGCAGCCTCTTGAGCTTGTTTTTCTTTTTCGGCGGCTTCTCTTTGTTGCTGACGAATTTTCTCTTTTTCTTCCTCTTCTTGGCGTCTTTTTGCCTCATGCTCTTTGGCCTCGGCAATCAAGCGCAATTTTGCGGCAGTTGCTTCATCAATCTCAACCTTAGGGCTGGCTTGGACGGCAGCCGGATTAATCACTCTTTTTTTGCGCACTTCGACTTGCACAAACTTTTTACCGTCACTGGCCGTTGATTTGCTTTTATCGCTAACCCCGCGCAAAGTCAGAGTTGATTTTCCCGATAATGTAAGTTTATTTTTGGCATTATCATCTGTCATTATAGCATTTTCTCCACTACTTTATAAAACTCTCACGAATTTAAGAAATTTTCAAATTTTTTTAATTCACCGTAAACCGCTTTGGCCATCTCGCTTTTCTTAAAAGCGACATGAACGGTATTAACCTTATTTAACGCCTTGTCCAACTCCTCAATTTTAAACAAATTAAAAATTTCCAAATTCTGTGCTAAAGAGAGCAGTTTTTCATGCCCGTCGGCGCCGGCATCTGTCGCCTCGAGCAAAAACGCCGCTTTATTTTTCACAATCAGTTCCCGAACTTTTTCCATTCCGGCGGTCAAGACACCGGCTTTGCGCGCCAAAGATACCATATCCAGCGCATTTTTACGCAAAAGTCCCTCAACCATATCAACCAAATCGGCAGAAAGTTTAACATTTTTCTTTGCCGCTTTTGTAAACAGATTTTTTTCAACGGCCAGGGTCAAACTTTGTTTAGAGTTTCGCACATACAAACCCTTACCCGGAAACTTTTTCTTAAAATCCGGCAACACCTGACCATCGGGCAAAGACACAAAGCGCAGCAGCGCCTCCTTAGGAAGCACCTCACCGCAAACAATGCATTTTCTTTCTTCTTCGGCCTTCATTCATCTGTTCTCCCAAAAGGGGTCAGGCGGCAAAAATTTTGCCGCCGCATACCTTACTCTTGTGTTTTGCCTTCAGCCTCTTCGGCATCAAACCAATGTTGGCGAGCCGCCATAATAATGCGGTTGGCCTCGGCTTCGCTGACAATACCCTCACCAAGCATTTCAATCAGCTCATCGGCAGCCAAATCAGCCAAGTCATCAATGGTTTTAACACCTTTGTCGGCCAGAGTCAAAATCATATCGCGATCCAAACCTTCGATAGACTGAATTTGTTCGTCAATACCGAGTGTTTTGCTCTTTTCTTCAAATTCTTTATCGCGTTTGGCAATAAATTCTTTGGCACGTTTTTGCAACTCGGCGGCAACATCTTCATCAAAGCCTTCGATTTCAGCCAACTCGTTTAAGGGCACCAAAGCCACTTCATCAACATTGGAGAAACCTTCGGCAATCAAGAGATGCGCAATCATTTCATCAACATCCAAGGCTTCCATAAAGCGCTGTGAACGAACTTTGTTTTCGTTGGAACGGCGCTCTTGCTCCTGCTCTTCGGTCAAGACATCAATATCACAACCCAAAAGCTGAGAAGCCAATTTAACATTCTGACCTCTGCGGCCGATAGCAACAGAGAATTGCTCTTGCGGAACCACAACCTCGATTCGGTTATTTTCCTCATCTAAAACCACTTTGGTAACTTCGGCCGGAGCCAAAGCGCTGACAATATACTGAGCCTTATCGTCAGAATAAGGAACGATATCAATTTTTTCGCCTTGCAGTTCGGTAACCACGGCCTGAACACGAATACCGCGCAACCCGACGCAAGCGCCGACGGCATCAACGGTCACATCATCGGTCTTAACCGCCAATTTTGCCTTAGAACCGGGGTCACGAGCCACGCCCATAATTCTAACAATTCCGTCATAAATTTCAGGAACTTCAGAGGTAAAGAGTTTGGCCATAAATTCGGGACAAGTACGTGACAAAAAGATTTGCGGCCCTTTGGTTTCACGACGAACATCCAAAACATAGGCGCGAACACGGTCGCCGTTTTTGAATTTTTCCCGCGGAATAATTTCATCACGACGCAAAACAGCTTCGGCTTTACCAATGTCCAAAACCACGTTTCCGAACTCGATTCTCTTAACCGTACCGTTAACGATGGTGCCGATTTTTTCTTTATATTCTTCATATTGTTTGTTGCGTTCGGCATCACGAACTTTTTGCATAATTACCTGTTTGGCGGTCTGGGCGGCAATGCGTCCGAAATCAATCGGCGGCAGAGGGTCAATGATAAATTCACCAACCTTAATATCAGGATTATATGCCTGAGCCTCTTCAAGGGTCAAATCGGTAACTTCATTTTCAATCACATCTTTAACTTCGCGATAGCGCGCCAAAGTAATGGCACCGGTTTTGCGGTCAATATGCGCGCGAATATCATGTTCAAAACCATATTTTGAGCGGCCGGCTTTTTGGATGGCAACTTCCATGGCTTCAAAAACATCTTCGCGATCAATATTTTTCTCGCGGGCAACGGTATCTGCAACCGCAATAATCTCGGGTCTGGGCATAGTTTCAAGATTCTGCATAATTTTCCTCGTTCAAAAGATTAATCAAAACTACAATTCAATTTCCGAAGCAGCGGCTTTTTCTTCAAAAGATTTCAGCAGCTCATCGGTTAAAACCAGCTTAGCTTTGCCGATTTCGGCAAAAGGAATGACATAATTTTCACCGTCCATAGACAGGGTAACATTTGCATTGTCACAAGCTTCAATAACCCCCTTAAAGCGCTTACGCCCCATAACCTCGGCGCTTGTTTCAACACGGGCGACATAGCCAGCAAAACGGGCAAAATGGGCAGGCTTGGTCAAAGGACGATCCAACCCCGGAGAGCTAACCTCAAGATTATAGCGGTCTTCAATCGGGTCTTTTTCATCCAACACTTCAGACACGGCGCGGCTAACCTTGGCGCAATCATCAACGGTAATATCGCGACCGTCTAAAGTATCAATCATAATCTGCAAGGTCGGGTCTTTTTGGCCGATAGTGACGATTCTAACGGTTTCATAACCGAGCTTTTCAATAACCGGCTCAAGCAAATCTTGCAACATGTGTTTTGTTTGCATCGGGCAATTTCCTTTTCGTTTAACAAAAAAGCGGGGCTTTTTGCCCCGCTTTCAACAATTCCGAAAGCTAATATCAAGATTTATAACATAAAAATTTTAAAAATCCAGCATTTTTTATATTAAAGAATAATTTTCCCAAAAAAGTCAGATAGGAATTTCTGTATTAGACGCCCACAGAGCAGGATTTTTACCAAAAAGCTTGGAGAATGAGTCTAGTAGAGTGATTTCAGCGGCGAGAAAAATTTTAGCGTACATAAGTAGTACGTGAATTTTTCGAGACGCGCAAAATTGCTCTAATAGACCATTATACGAACTTAAAAGTTTGGATAGCGTGTGTGAATAATAAGATTTAAGGAAGCCGGAGCGTGAGCGTACAAACTAGTACGTGACCGGTCCGGCTTTCCGCAAAATCTGTATTAGTCACCAGCTAGACGAACTTTTTAC